>DATNQP010000261.1:0-10439 GCA_036703965.1 Leptolyngbyaceae cyanobacterium | reverse complement strand
ATCGCATCCTGGCGTGAAAGTAACGACCTACTATTCGAGCAGACGACAATCAGCCTTGTCAAAAATCCTGACTTGCTCACTTTGAGTAACTTTCAGTTCGCAATGGACGCCGCAGGCGTCCCATTGCGGAGTACTGAGTCTCAGCACCAGAGAATCCACCAATGGGGCGCGAAACTCCTCGATAAGGTTGACAATAAGTGGAAAGCGCTCATGAATTCACTCGAAGCTCTCTCGCGTACAGACCCGGAAGGGACAAAGCTTCTACGCTTAAAAGCTCAAGGACTCTCTTGGAAGGAAATTCACCAACTGTTAGTTAAAGAGGATGGGGAAGCCAAGAGCGAGTCAACGTTGCGGCAGAAAGGATGTCGCGCCACTAAAACGCTCAGAAAAATTTACCACTTAGAAACATCTGATTCGGCTGACTTACAAATTCTTTGATAAAAGCGATTGCTACCACCTCATGCTAGTTTAGGATTGCCTCAGCATCTTAAGCTAAATACCATGATGCCGTTTTTCCAAATCATGACGTTTGTTGTGGCACAACGCCCACAAACCCCTACTCCTACTCCAACACCTACACCAGTTCCATCTCCTAACATGGAATTGTTGATGCAGCAGATTAAGTTCTTACAAGACTCTAATACACAACTAACAGCTAGTTTTAATTCCTTTGTTAGCGCCTTAAGTCTCTCTTTCGTTGTGATTGCATTAGTTTTAGGGCTTTTAGGAGCATTTGGAGCTTTCTTTTATGGAAAAGCAATCAATGATGTCAAGCAATCGACAGGAGCTTTAGTGAGGCAATAAGTCGAGAAGGTTGTCTCAGTAACGATTAAAAATAGAGTTGATTATCTTGAACAAGTTCTTCAACGAGAAGAGGTTTTGGGCTGGGTTAATATAGACTATCTCTTACCTGTAGACCAACGAATTAATGTACTTCCAAGAGAATATGAATTCCTTAAAGTTAGAGGATTTCGAGAGGTGAACTTGAGGGATAGAATAGATAGACTGAATTACCAAAATCATATTCTGGTTTTAGATTTGGTAAATCATAAAGTCTCTGAGGATAAGGAATCTTTAATAATCAAAGAAGTTTCCGCAAATTTATCTCCTAAATCTGTATTAGTAATCTACCGAATTGGAATATCTGATGCAATTAATGAACTATTCAAAAATAAGAAAATATACAGCGCTGCTGCTAACACCCCAATTACACTGATGGGAACAGTTATCAATTCAGCTTATGTAGCTGATACTTTACGGCGTTGAAGCAGAGGAGCAATACAATGGAGTTACTAGTTAAATCGCTCAAAGTACTATTTTATATAGTTTTTTGGGAAATAGATGCGTGTTTTAAGAGGTGAATCGACACACCTCAGCAAATCGCCGAAACCCTATATTTTTCGTTGAAGTGTGTCGATACCTTACGGTGAAAGGGTTTGAGGTATGTGTTTGGCTCAATTTTTGAGAGGATATGTTATTTTTTTCAGAGGTGTGTCGATTTGGCGGCTGAAACTCTTACTGGGTCAGGGCTGCTAGACGAACTCTTCCCACTCGCTGGGAAACCTAATTGAATGGAAACCATCCAGGATTTGGATGCGCTCGCCAGTGAGTACCAACCTTCCCACTCGCTGGGAAACCTAATTGAATGGAAACAACCATTCCATACTTTCCTCCTTGCGGAACATATAGCTTCCCACTCGCTGGGAAACCTAATTGAATGGAAACCAGATAGCATTAAAAAATGCTTCTGAACCAAAAGTAACTTCCCACTCGCTGGGAAAAACTAAATTGAATAGGAATCAAAAAATCATCCCCATTAGCATTTGTACTAATGGGGAATTTTTATTAGTTGAATTGTGAGACACTAGCTATCTGTATAAATTTCCCAAAACTAAATCAGCCTTTTCCTTACGCAGTGCTGTAGCAAAAGCTTGACGCTTAGAATCATCAGCACCAAAGATAGTTACCACTTGATAGGGGTCGTCATTAATCGTAAAGATGGACTTAATCCAAACAAAAGAAGGTATTCCTAGTGCCCCACCGACATGAGGATTACCAATTTTCATCTTTTCCCCTGTTTTATCTTTAATTTCTCTTTCACCTTTAAAGCGATCGCTGCTATAGAGTAAAGTCAAAGCCGTTCCTCTGACTTGCTCCCGTTCACCTTTGGAAAGCCAATCTTCCGACTTATTCGGCAACTCTTGTCCAGAAGATTTCAAGAGCCAAACTTGAGCATTTTTATCTAAAACATCTTGCTTGCGACTCTTAGGCGAACCGGGACTACAGGTTAGATTACTCACATCGGCATGGATTGCCCGGAATGCCGCTTTTACCACTTGAACTAACTTTTGCCATGCTGTTTTGTTATAGTCCAAAGGTATCCCAACTTCCCAATGACACCCCCGCATTCGCCCATCTAGCAAGTGCAAAGGACGCCTTGAACCGCGCCCCACACCACCTAAATGAGATGCCAAAAGTAGTAATTGACTGGCAAGGTGGAGAACTTCAGATGTTTTAGCTTCTAGATAAATTTTGCCATTGTAGCTATAAGGATTAGTTTCAGTAGGAGGATTAACCACCGTACTGATGACTAACTCCCCCTGCTTTCCTAACGTACCAAACAGGCGATTTTCTAAAGTTTGACAAGTTTGGGTGTCATAAAGTGCCATTGCCATCGCTCGAAACCAGTAGCGCAGAATGCCGCGTACTGCTGTAGGGCGAAACTCTGCTTCTCTGGGATTGCAGCCATACATTCCCTGTGTCCATAACTCAAACTCAAAACTGTTGTGGTGGGAGAAAGCTGCCTTTTGACTTAATGCTCGACCATAACCACTACTAACACGGGAACCAATCCCCACTTTGAGGGCATTTTCCAGCCAAGTTTTGACTTGAGTAACATCATCTGAGGTTCCTCGTGCTGCGGGACGTAATCCAATACATAAGTGAGGTTGCTCTAAACTCAGAAGTGGATGAGGTATGGGTTGATAAACAACTTGGTCATTCTGCCAACTCCACTGCGGTGTTGCCACATCCACACTTAGACAAGAACCCGTGGGGAAAGCGTCCAAAAATTCAACTTTGGCGGCTTTAGCTACCTTCCCCTTGAGCATCCCCAAGAGTTCCTGAATCAATTGGGCATCTTGATTTGAGTTATTTCTTGCCCAAGCCAATGTAGCTCCCTTGAGACTGGCAGCGGGAATGTAGGGAATACCAAATACAGGATGAAGCACTGGCAGCAGTAACTCCCGAAAGCCACGAGTCCCACCAACCCGCAATCGCCAGTTAAAGGAGACTTTAAAACAAACTCCCATTTCCCCTACCAGCACTTGAGTTCGCTGATTGAGTTGGGTATAGAGTGACTGACAATGTTGTTCAGCCTCTACAGTAGCTTTCAACAGCCTCATCCTTTGCTCTTCATCCTTTTCAGCCGGAAGATTGGGTTCAACCCAATAGAGAGCTTGTAAGGGATTTTGGGATTTGATAAAAGTTCTGGATGGAATGACCCGCTTGGCTGATGTGGCGACAGGAACCGAACCTGCACTCACGTTAATGCGATCGCACATTAAGCCAGATTTTTGCAGCTTTTTCTTGATGGGATCACTTTGTCCTTTTGCCGCTTTACATAACTCTTCAGTCGGTAAGTAAATCGTAAGGATGCGATTGTCATAGCCGCCATATTGAGATGACTCTAGCATCTTACCCAGCTTAGAACCACTCTTAAGTTCCGATTGCACAAACTCTTGCCAGATATCGGCAGGATTTTGAGAACCTTTTGGTTTTCCTTTCTGATTCATTCCGCTTCAGCCTCTCCCAAAATGGGCACAGCCCAGAATGACCACTCCTGCGCTAACGAAATAGCTAAACGGTTTAATCCGGTGTAAACGTGTAAGTCTAAATTAATTAACTGTTTTGGGTCATCTGGGGCAAACGCGACATGACTTAGCCGCTGTAAAGTACGCAGAAATTCCTGATAGACTTGCCCTTTATATCGAGTATCCTCAGATCGAGACACCATATACTTAATTCCATCTCCCGACAGTCGATGCAAGCCCCAGGTGGAGATATAAGGAGATAAGCTTTGAACTGTAGCACTAGATTTTTTGTGGTCGGACGCCCTCACGTTTTGTTTAACCTGCTCCAGCCCGTTATAAGCGACTCGACTAAAATATCTAGTATCTAGCTGTAACATCTACGAAGCCTCCTGAGAAGAATTGAGCGAAACGGTTTGATTTTCTGTCCAGCCATGACCTAAGCCTTCCGAACCACCAAATTGCAAGCGGTCATTGAGAATTAGTTCTAAGGATTGACGAACTTCCTCAGTTTGCTTCTTCTCGTTGACAGGCTTAAGTCCCCAAGGAAAAAACAGCACGGTTTCCGAGGGAATCGCTTCTTGGGAACGGAACGAACCTCCATCAACTGTCTTTTCATCCGTTTTTAAAGCAATGCGGACTTCTCGCTGCAAGCCAAGCTCCACTAACGCCGCACAATCTTCATTTGACAAAATCACCAACTTATGATTTAAGTTTAGGATGCCGCTGCTATTAGGGAGAGATTCAAAAGCCTTCCAACAAGCTGCCTCAGTTGGAATTGGCTCAACTTCCTCAGTATTCAGGATTGCGCCTTGCAGATAGATTTGTTGACCTTTGACAGAAGCGATCGCTTTTTTACTCCCTGCATCGAGAAGCGTTTGCCATGCCCTAATCAGGGTTTCTAAAGGTTGGTTTCCTAACCAGCGGTTCCAGCGACTTAACCAGAGAGGACAAGTAATCCAGAGAAACTGATGGCTAAAAGAGGCTACGGGAAAGACTAGCAAAGTAGCATCGGCAAACCAAACTTCACCTACCGTAGGTAACTGTCCCGGTCTGAGGCGTTCCCCAAATAATGCCCCGGCTTCATGAGGATGCATCATTTCTAGTACAGAGCGAATTTTCCCTCGAATTGAAGAAGCTGGCAGGTAAGGCAATTCCGTTTGTGCTTCGCGGGCAATGCCTAATAAATTACCAGCCTGGGAACTTGCCCCTGTGTGTAAAGGCGTGAGCAAATAGCTATACGTCAAATAATTCATGGTCATGATTGATTAAAACGAATCCAAAGGAGTTCTGAATAACCTAACTGCCGCCAGCGATAAACTTGATTAGAGTTCACTGAACTGTCCTGAAACAAAGGTTTTCCCTCAAACAATTGAGGTGGAGAGTTGAGGTAATAAACACTACCCGCCGGGGCAGCAAACACCTGGGGAGCGGGAATGCTAAGGCTCTTGTCATGACGCATCCGGCAGCTAATCGGTACAGGCTTATCGGTTGCTACACTCACCAAGGGTCCAGTTTTTTGATTCTGCTTAACGGCATGAGCAAGATGCCATTCCCAGGGCCAGGCTTGACATACTGCATTCCCATGTTCTCGGCGTTCAAATACCCCCGGCATTACAAGATAGGCGAGTGCTTTATTCGGCTGACTAAAATTTTTGTCAGACTCCGTTTTTAGTTCGTTCCACTGCTGAGCTAAAGGTTGATCGCAGCATTGCAACATTACTCGATGCCCTTCACCGCCCAGTCGCAAGATAGCTTGCTTAGGCAATTCTTGTGGCGAGTCAATCGCAACTGCTAAACTCCATCCCTCTTGTAAGCGAATTGCATTCTCTACAAAATAGCCATCTGTGTCTTTTACCTGGCGAATGTCCGATTCAATGGCATTATGAGGGCGTGTTTCTACTTTCCAAGGCTTCGTTTTGCCCTCATCTTTCTTCTCCCACTTGTCTGGAGGAATCTCTCCAGTTTTTAGGTAGTCCAAAATTACGGAGTAAGGAAGATACTCGAAGTACTTTTTTTCTTTTCCTCCATCTGGCGGACTGTTTGCCCAGGAAGCCCTGACGAGTGGTTTTGGTCGTTCCAAATCACTTTCTAACAAGCCATGCAGGTGATGGTTTTTATCCCATTCCAGCGGGACTAAGGGTGTAGTTTTGTCGTAGCTTAGAGGGTTAGGAAAATATAATGTCTGTTGGTTGTGGCACAGAAACGGACCAATAAGTTTGAAGTCAACCGTCTGTTGCAATAAGCCCCGCAGCGCACCTGCGATCGCATGACCATTGGGAGGAAACACACTTCCTGCCCAAGCCCGTTCCCCAGGCGAGAACGGCTTAGCATCTCGAAAGAGAAATACATCTAGAGGTGTAATAGTATACCAGTGCATCATGAGGCTTTCCTCAACGTGATGTCGATGTCACGGTTACGTAAGATAAAGGCTGTAAGTTTAAACCAGTTTTGAATTTCATCATCTTGCTGTGCTTCTGGAGTCGTCAAACTCAAGGCACGTAAATAGGCGGTTAAGTTCTGTTGGAAGTCTCGCTTAGCTAATGGATTATCTTTGAAGATGTCGCGGCGATCGCAAAAGGCAATAGTCCAAAATTCAATAGCTTCAATGCTTGGGGCTGGGTGTTGATTCCACAGTTGCGCCGCTTGCTCGAAAATTGCCCCATCAATTGTCGATTTCTCGTAGGTAAGCAGGGTGCGCCATTGGTTGAACACCTTCAACTTACTAGTTGATTTGAGAATATTACCGTTGCCGAAGAGGACGCGGACTTGCACGGCATCTTTTTGGCACTGTTGGTATTTGTGAGCCTTCGCTTTTTCCTCTGCTGCCCAAAGATTTTCTAACGCGATCGCTAAAGGCACAGAATGGTGAGCAATCACAATCCCAAAACTCAAGGTTGCCTGGTGTCCCATCGTAAATAGGGGACGTTTGATTGTGAAGCGGGGATGTAGCTTACCTTCTGCCTCTTCGGGAGGTTCAAGGCTATCCCACTGCCAGTAATCGCCTTCACTCCTAAATCTATCAGCAGGGTTTTGAGAGGGGTCATCTGCCCCTCGGAAACACTGGCGAATATCCCACAACCAGCTATCCCACTCCCAAAGGTTGGTGTAAGCCAGAACATCATCGCCACCACTGTAAATCAGTCGTCCGGCGTACCGTTGCTCAGTTAAATACGGTACTAGCTGGTTTGAGAAGTCCAATAGAGCGCGGCTGAGAGCGTTATGAGTACTCGGTCCCATCCGTTTTTTCAACGTCTTGAACACGTCAAACGTATCGTGAATCGATTGAGTTTCTGGGTCAGCTAAGTCTGAACGCTCTGGAGCGGCTGGCATATAATCTTGGTAATCTTTTAGCCGTTCGCCCTTGAGCCATTGGCTCATGCCATCTCCATCCCCTGCCGCCAGTACATACCAATCGGTAGGATTGTTACCAGGGGGGAAGTGCTTGGCAATTCTAGCTTCCACTTGCCGGAGTTCTGCCTGCCTTATCCTCTTTTGAGCATCACGAGTAAACAGTTCTCCTGGCTTGGGATTTGTCGGTTGAAAGTCATCAATCACCCACCCAGCATTAAGAATTCGGGAATTCGGCCATTGGGGATAGTGCTGTGCTACCCAAGGAATTCCCCAAGGTAGGGTAGCGGGAGGCTCATCGTTTGGTTCTTGAGGGTTGATTGTCCAGTCGAAATTCTTTTTTATGTCTTCGCAAGCGTTGAGGAAGTAATCAATATTTTCTGGATGAGTGCGTAACCAACCTGCCACGCCGGAACTTAAATCAGGATAAGACTCCGGCAATCGTTCAGTCCATCTGTGGGGTTCCTTGGGAAATAGCATCCGGGGCAAGACTTTATGCAGCCCCCGCTTTAACGTTTCAGTAGCATTGAGTTCTTCAATGCCGTCAAAGAGTCCTGCGTGTCTCTGCCAGCATTCATCCGTATCACGTTCAGTTAGATGATGCTGTTCTGGATTGGGACACACAACTGGCCCAAACCCAGAAATTGTAGAACGTGGCACAAACGCTGTCGGCAATTTCCAGACCCGACAACTCTTTCCAGAGGTGGCAGCAAATCGCAGTTGGTCAAAGATATAGGGCCACCAGGAGCCAACATTTACACTGACGGATGGGTCTTTTTGGTAAACGGCCTGAATAAATTGGGTTTCCTGTGGGAGAAAGAGTTCTTCTTGCAACTGTTCTGGCTTATCTTTAAGATTGCAAACGTGATTGAGTTGCTCAGACCATTTCTTCAAAACATTTGCCTGTGTTTCAGGAATGGCTTTGTTAACCAAATCAACACCTTCAATGCCAACTGGTAATGCTGTCCAATAGGTTTGCCACTGGGCTTCCAACCAACTCGACCAAGTTTTATTGGTTTCTCGTAATTTTGGCATCCAGCGCCGTCGTTCCAACTCTTGAAACACCAAATGCCCAATTGATGAGTTTTCTGCTGATGGAGTTGTTCTCGACCACTCGTCCATCAATGTTTGGCGGGCTGTTTGCATGGCTTTTCGCACTTCAGCTTTGGGGAGAAGTGCGACAATTACGTTAGGAAAGCCAGCGGTGAGTAAAGCGCGATCGCTCGGTTGTTCCACCCAAGATGTAAAGCTTTGCCACTTTCGCTTTTGTACTTCTTCTAATAACCAGTGGTCAATCAGCGGTTGTTGGTAAAGGCTAGGATAAATCAGGCAATCAGGGCCATAGATTTGTGCAAGCTTCCAGCAGATTTTGGCACTGAGGTAGTGCAACACCCAGGAACCTGCCCAGAAGTCGCGCATTTTGCGGCTGGCTTTAATTAATTCCTGTATAGGTGTAAAGCTAAAGGTTGCTAGATAAGGATGGGATGTCGTTAGCGCTGGTTGGGATGGGCGTTCGTAGCCTGTTAAAGCACCTGCTAGCGCAGCGGTGAGACTGGCATGACTCCATACCGAAGCATCCGGCAAGACAGTGGCAGCAGGCATTAATAGAGATTCATCTCCTAGCTGCTGACTTATGGCTTGAGGTAAGCAACGCCACAGCCACCAAAACTGTTGCTTAGAATCTATTTGTCCATTTCCTGTGTTCCCGCTCACTCCATCTTCCCCACTCCCTCGTTTCAAACTGTTGTAGGTGGATGACTCCAGTGATAGAGGCAGTTCTGCACCAGAGAGGAGGTGAGCTATTTTAAGGTTTGAGCCGTTGACTCGCAGTTTAGCAGCATTAAGAACAGCGCGATCGCTTGCTTCGGTAATCAGATGAGCGTTTAATAGGTGAGATGAAGGCTCTATGGGTTGCAGGGCATTTAAAAAGGGTTGTGCCTCATCCCCGGAATATTGTCTTAACTTGTTAAGGTCAAAGTCATAGAGCAATCCTTGGATTTTAGCTTGCCAGAAGGCTTCGGACACAGGAGATGCCTCTCAGAAAGTGTCAACATTGCACATTAACAAGTACCTCACCTCTAAAGTGACTATTTCCGGATAATTCAATAGGACTGCTATATTTCTATTCTCATGTATTGATTTATTGACACGCCGGTTGATGCCCAAGAGGATTCTCAAGACTCTCAAAAAAAGTGTTCAATGAATCAATCGACACCACTCGACAAATCGCTGGAACCCTATATTTTTCGTTTAGTGGTGTCGATGCCTTACTGGGCGTGGATTTGAGGGCTGTGTTTAGCTCAATTTTTAGGAGGATAGGGTATGATTGCACGAGTGGTGTCGATTTGGCGTCTGAAACCTTTATTGGGTAAGGGCTGCTAGACGAACTCTTCCCACTCGCTGGGAAAACTAATTGAATGGAAACGTTTGTCCATTCACGACCGTTGATGGTTAAGTCAGTGCGACTTCCCACTCGCTGGGAAAACTAATTGAATGGAAACTCTTCGGCTGTCCATAACAATGGATAAACAATAAAACTTCCCACTCGCTGGGAAAACTAATTGAATGGAAACCAACAATCAACTGAGAATTCATTGATTTTTCCTCGACTTCCCACTCGCTGGGAAACTTAGCCTTACAAGACAGTGGCAACTTGACTGAATGACGCCATTCACAAATGACTAAAGTACTAAATTTAGTCATTACTAAACTATACAATTACACCTTTACTAAAAATAGTCGGTATAATTTGACTAAATTGGCTTAAGACTAACAGTGCTAATACTCGCGTGTGTTTCCTTATCAGGTGGACAAGGAAAAACAACAACATCCATATTTCTGGGGCGAACGATTGCAGGAGGTGGTCACAGAGTATTAATGATTGACGCTGACCCCCAATCCAGCCTCACTTTCTATCTCGGTCACGAAGTCCAGCCCAACCAACCAACACGGCTGGAAGTCCTCAAGAAGCAGGTGCCAGTAGAAGATGGAATCTATGAAGCTGGCAAAAACCTCTGGTTGATTCCCTCTGACGATGCACTTGATAATGCCCAAGACTTCCTATCTGGCAGTGGGATGGGTGCAGTAGTGTTGGGGAAGCGATTAAAAGAAGTAGCAGATTTATTCTCTGTATGCATCATTAGACATCTCCGAAAATGCTCAAAAGCATTTATAGATAGGCTTTTAGCTGGTCAAATGCCACCTACTTCTTTCAACGCATTCAACGATTTCATTAGGATTACAGACGGTTTGAGAGCAAAATTTAGAAAAATATTAGCC
>DATNQP010000260.1:0-2612 GCA_036703965.1 Leptolyngbyaceae cyanobacterium | reverse complement strand
GCGTATGAGCGCAGGCACCGGCATTCAACATAGCGAGTTTAATCACTCAAAAACTGATTCAGTTCACTTCTTGCAAATTTGGCTGTTGCCTGAAAAGAAAGGACTACCAGCAAGCTACGAACAGCGTGCATTTGGGCTAGCTCAGAACCCAGGAAAATTGCACTTAGTTGCGGCTAGAGATGGGCGAGAGGGTGCTATCACAGTCCATCAGGATGTGGATTTGTATGCGGCTGTACTGGAACCCAACGAACGAGTTTCCTATACTCTACAAGCTCAACGTTATGCTTGGGTTCAGGTAGCTCGTGGTGAAATTACTTTGAATGGTTTACCCCTTGATAAGGGTGATGGAGCCGGTATTAGCGATGAAACTGATATCGTTATTGAAGCGACGACAGATGCAGAGATTCTACTGTTTGATTTAGCTTAAATCAGTGACCAGTTTTTCAGTGACCAGTTTTTCAGTGACCAGAGACTAGGTGAGAGGTCGGGGTCTCGCATCCCCGACCAAACCTTCCACCTATCGACAGGCGGGGGATTCTGACCCAATGTATGTCGAGTAGCAACCACTGGTAACTGGTAACCAAAGAAAGGCAGAAGGCTTGTGCCTTCTGGCGACCGAAAGGACGTTCGGCGAGCGCTCAGTCGAGCCGGAGCAAGGGTATCAAGCCCCCACTGAACTCTCGTTCAGTGGCTTGTATAAGAGGAGGGGTCTGAATCCCCTTCTGAAGACTGCCTTCTGAAGACTGCCTTCTGCCTCCTGCCTTCTGCCCTCTGCCTTTTCAACGTTAAATCCAAGGGCTTATTACGGCTAGTTAGATAAACTACAAATAAAATACAATATATACTACAATTTATAAGAAGCTAAACGCTAGCCGCTGAAAGCTAAGAGTTTAAAACTTATGAAACTTGCATCCAAAAGCCGAATCACTGAAGCGATGGCGCTTACAGTCTACGACTTGTGGAAATCCTATGGAGATCGCACAGTGGTTCAAGGCGTTAACTTCACCCTGAATCCTGGAGAGATTCTTGGTCTTCTTGGTCCAAACGGAGCAGGGAAAACCACAACGGTAGGAATGCTCTACGGTGCTGTTATTCCCAGTCGCGGCTTTGTCATGTTGGGTGAAAACAAAATCCAAGCTCAAGGGAGACAAGCTCGTGCCTCTATGGGCATTGTCACTCAAGAAGACAATCTCGACCCGGACTTCACCGTGTTTGAGAATTTAACATTCTTTGCTCATCACTACCGCATCACTGGTAAAGCCGCACGGAAACGGGCAGGGGAGTTACTGGCGCAGGTAGGATTGCAAGATTATGCCAACAACCGTGTTGATGAACTCTCTGGGGGGATGAAGCGCCGTCTGGTTTTAGCACGGTCTTTAATTAACTACCCTCAAGTCGTGTTTCTCGATGAGCCAACAACAGGACTTGACCCGGATGCGAGACAAGACTTTTGGCGACTGGTTAGTGAGTTGAAACAAAACGGCTGTGGGGTGTTGTTGACTACTCACTACATGGATGAAGCGCAACGATTGTGCGATCGCCTCATCTTACTCCAGCACGGCAAAATGATTGACCAAGGCAGCCCTGATGAACTGATTGAGCGCACCGTTGGTCGAGAAGTGGCAGAAATTGAGGGCATCCCTGAACCAACCATTCAACAGCTGGCTCATCAGGCGGGAACTTGGTATCGACCCTTCGGCAGTAGCTATCTGATTGGATTACCAACAGACAATCCGCAGTCGCTGTGGGAACAGCTAAGTGCTACCACACCTGAACGCCTGATGCGTCGTCGCACCAACTTAGAAGATGTATTCTTACGACTTACCGGGACATCACTTGAATGAAAGGCATCTCACTAACACCTTGGGGAGTCTACTCCGTTTGGCATCGTCATGCCAAGGTTTATCAAAAAACCTGGCTGGTCAATAGTCTGCCTCCGCTTTCAGAACCCCTGATTTATCTCGTTGCTTTTGGGTATGGTCTGACTCCGCTTGTAGGCGATGTTCCCTACAATGGTCAAACTATTTCTTATTTACAATTTATTGCGCCTGGGATGATGGCGATCGGGGTACTATTCCAGTCATTTTTTGAGGGAGCTTTCGGAAGTTTTATCCGCTTGAGCTTTCAAAAAACTTGGCAAGCGCTGCTAACAGCACCGTTAAGTTTTACAGAAGTATTTCTTGGTGAATGGCTGTGGGCGGCAACTAAAGGGACGATGGCTGGTCTTTTGACAGGTATAGTGGCAGTTGGGTGGGGACTCTATTCTGCAAACAGCTTGATTGTGTCTTTGCCCCTGCTTGTTTTGGGCAGTATGCTTTTTGCTGTCATGGGACTATCCACAGCGGGAACTGTGCGTAGTATCGATCAGATCAATGTGCCGATTTTCTTGTTTATCGTTCCCATGTTCACTCTCTGCGGCACCTACTTTCCCCGCGATACACTGCCATCAGTACTGCGTAATGTGGCAACGGTTTTACCTCTCTCATCGCTAGTTGATCTGTTGCGCTGGCCTTTAGGATTACCAAAGTTCTGGTTTTTAGAGTTAATTTGGCTGCTAGTCTGGATTAGTGTTTTTTCGGTTCTGGCTTGGCGGCAGATTTATCCTCAGTTAT
>DATNQP010000259.1:0-4451 GCA_036703965.1 Leptolyngbyaceae cyanobacterium | reverse complement strand
GGTAGACCACTAAACTGCAACTGAATGTAATTATCCGCACTTCTGGCTTGGGCTTCTAGGAAGATTAATCCAAATTCATCAAGAACCGTCAGGTTGAGAAGTGGGGGCAGGTAAAGTTGATTCCCAGTAGGATGAACCTGGAGGATGATCGTCTTCCTTTGATCGGATTGTGCTCTAAGTTCAACAATTAGCGCCAGAGAGTAACCCGCGATCTGCATCCCCAAGTCAATTAACTTAGCGCGTGTAATGCCAATATCCGGCGGCTCAGAGTCGATTAAGGTTAGACTATCAGGGCTTCTAAAATTCACGGCTAGATCAGTTTCTACTGGGTTCAACAACGTTTCAACCGTTTGCCAACCTGTCTCAAAAACATTGACCAGCCATTGGCTCAAGTCTACTCGTGGTCTATCAGCAACAGCTGAGGTTGTTGCTGTTACAGGTTGCACCGGCTGATTTAAGTGAGTGATTAAATCTTCAATCGGTCGTAGTTGGCTAACCGGTAACTCCTCTGTCGTTGCTGTTCGGGTAAATCCCAACATCGTTGCTTCCAGGGAAGATTCATCAATTTGAACGACTACATAGCCAATCCGGTCTGACCAAACTTCTGGGGGAATATAACAGGTAGGCTCAGAAGCACTTAGAGCGCGACATTCTAAGCGACCTACTCCTGTCACTTCCAGGTCAGCGACATCGGCACACAAGCGCACAACAGGGTTCCAGCTGTCACCGACCGATAGATTTGTAGGAATGTCCATCAGCTGCAAGTAGTCATGCACTGCCCACACAGCTAGCGTATTCAACCGGACTTGCTCGGCTTTTTGAGGCGTAGGTTGCTCGCTAGCAAACTGCTGCGCTTTCCTGCGTGCCATCTGGGTAATTGGCAACGATAAGGCAAAATCTTCTATTTCATTGGTGTGATAAGTCATGACTGTGTTCTGGTATTTTGGTGAATCCTTGGCTTTCTCCGGGAAAGCCGTAGGAGTGTCCAATCTTTAAGACCCTCTTTCTATATATCCCTCCGATTCTCCAAATTTACGCAAGCGGGGCAAACATTGGCGCTGATAAAAACTGCTCAAGGTTGAAATTGTTAGGTTAAATTCTGCTGCTAGAGTTTTCCAGCTCGTTTCTGGGGGCAAGCGGCGCAAGATTAAGACTTTTGCTGTCACCTCGGGATGATTAGTAATGTGAATACGGCTTAATTCACCCCCTGGATCACTTTGAACCCAGCTCCTAACTTCTTCAACCAGAGAAGGAATTTCCGGGTCAGCTGCTAGATTTTCGATGGGATCAGTTGCTTGATTGGTTTGGCCTGACCCTAAGCTCTCAAACTGATGCGGAGCTATTTGAATTTTCTGCTTTTGAGTGTCTATGTAGAAATCCTGGAGTCGCCGCTTTAAGTAGGAATTTAACCAGGTGACGACATTACTACGGGTAGGATTGTACGGTTCACCCGTATTGCCTTCGCAGATATTTTGGCAAAAGTATACCCATGTTTGTTGCAATGCGTCTTGATAGTAGGGTGTATTCTCTCTCCAAAGCTTGTTTGTAACTAACCGAATAATCTTAGTTAAGTTTTTCTGGCGCTCAGCACTTCCTACTCGATGCTTACAGGCTTCTGCAACTAGCTGACGCAGCTGTTCCTCCCATCCATCCATAGAGCGATCGCTTCTTAGGTTTACATAGCTGCGGATTTTGTCTAACATGCTTCAATTTCCGCCAAATTTATTCAGTGTACTAGGACGTTGACCCCTTAACCTGCAACCCAAATTAACCTTCCAAAGTTGAATGTTTCATGGAGATTGGGTTTCTATAGGTGTTGAGGTGGGGGAAGAAGAGGGCGTCGGCGTGACGCATTCGCTCTGTTGAGCAGATGTTAGTGTGAAATTGGGGTTAATGAGCGGCAGAACGTCGGCTTCTCTGAGCCAACCACTATCTCCCTGTGCCACCTGACGATAGGTGACTGAAGTCGGCTGAGACTTGGGAAGTGTTGAGGATTTGCCTCCTTGGCTTTGAGGACGCGGCAAAGAAGTCTTCGCTGATGCTGGTTGTTGAGCGCTAGAGTTGTTGCTGCCAGGAGAGCAGACTCGCAACTGTAGCCAACTATCTTGCTGTTGATCCAGTGATTTGCTAGTTACTTGTAAAATACTACCAGCAGGGACGACGCCAACTACGGCTTGGTTTTGCGGCGGTAATCCACGTCTTAGCAAAAGCGGAACAGTTTTCCCCTCTGAGTTTTTGGTGGTTGAACTAAGCACTTGAATCAGCGCTGGTGAATCCGAGGAAGCAACTGCTGAGGGACTTGGCTCGGCGCTTGGGGACTCGGCGCTTGGGGATAAAGATGGACTAGCTGCCAAGGGTGTAGGGCTAGGGCTAGAATCCGAACTGATCAGCGGATCGACCAAGCTACTCACACCTGGGATTAATAAGTAAGAGAGCACGCCACCTAGCCCCAGCAGAAAAATGATTCCCAACAATAGCCCCCAAGGTCGCCGAGTTGAACCCCGTACTGGCAGCTGCTGCGTTTTCATTCGGGAAGGAGCAGCACTAGCACCGATGCCTTGTATTCCTGTCCTGACTGGGGGGGGCAGCGATTCTAGGTTTGGCTCTAGCAGCTGTGTTTGTCCAGCCTCATTTGAGGATGTCACTTTGCAGTGGACAAGCGCAACGGTGACATTGTCGTGACCATTTTGCGTGTTGGCAATCTCAACGAGTCGCCCTGCCGCTGTCGTTAAATCAATTTGACCTTCGAGAATTGGCAAAATTTCTGTTTGCCAGTATTGCTCCACCCGGTCATTGTCACTCAGACCATCAGAGCAAAGAAGAAAAACACAGTCTTCATCCAAGACAAAGCGCTGTACGGTCGGATGCAGTGTGGCTGAGGGAGCCATGCCCAACGCTTGAACCAGAGAGCCAGAGGTTGGCTGTTGCACGGCATTTCGGTAAAGGGCGTAGCCTAGTCGCACCTCACGAGAGGCCAAATCGTCATCCTGAGTGACTTGGTAACAATTGCTGCGCGTCACCCAATACACTCGGCTATCTCCGACATGGGTGATATATATTTCATGGGCGCAGGTACGAGCCATAACCAGTGTCGTACCCATCCGTTGTCGGTCGGAGCGGTGTTCACTGTCATTTGTAGAGCTAATTGCGTCATTAGCAGCACAGGTAGCCCGTTCTAATTCCAGGGTTAAGGTTGTTGGGTTCCAGTTATTCAGATCTACTGGCAGTTTTTCTACCCACTCCCGGAGTGTATCAATGGCTAATTGAGAGGCAACTTCACCACCTTCGTGTCCTCCAATACCATCGCAGACAATGGCTAGAGCGTCAGCACTGGTTGATGACCGAACCGACTGTCCACTGGGTGGGTAGCAGGCGTCTTCATTTTGAGGGCGACTGGGTCCAGCATCGGTACGCGTGAAAATCTGATAGCTGCGCGACTGCGATCGCCCGCAGTCTTTCAGTGCCTGATCTAGCAGTCCTACTAGCTCTTCTGATGTCCGTATCTGTCCTTCAATAAGCTGGGTACAAAGTTGTTGGAAAAACCCACCAATGACTGGTGACGCCCCTATGAGGAGTTGTGACCACAGCTGACCAAGCTGCTGTAGTGTGGGCGGATGGGATTTATCAGCCTGCAACTCTAACAACCGGACAACAGAGCCTTCTACCCGCAATAGGGCTGGTGTCAGTAAGCTGGAAGCGACGCCTTCACTGCTTAAAGGTTGCCACAGGCTTGCCAACTGCCACAGCCAGTTTAACTGGCGCATCGCTGGGGCATCTTTCCAAAGGCTGACCAGTTCAGGTAACAGCTGCCCTTGAGCGTCAGCCACCGCTGTTCCTAGAGAGCTACCACCTGTGTAGATTGGTGCTTCCTCCAGTAGCCAGATTTCTGAGTAACGACCTCCTACTGGCAGTATCAGCCGTCCGTACACTTGGGGAAGATGTAACCTATACGGAGACAAGCGAAGATAGGGCGCAATGCTTTGAGGAATCTCATGGGGTGTCTCCGGTGGCAGCGCTGGTTGGGTATCTAAAAGAACCGAAGAACCCACAAGTACAAAGCGATCGCCGATAAGTTCTCCAGGTTTATAAGCTTCTATCGCTCGACCGATAGCCCATAGGTAGTGTCTCAACAACGGCGTGCGACATCTCTGGCAGAACTTATTGCTCTGGGGATTTGCAGCCTGACAGCGAGTGTTAGGGCAGTGGAGCGTTGCCGCAGGATTATCCATGAAAATTTTCGCTACCTTAAGCCGGTGATGATTTGGCTACAAGTTGCACTTGCCTTTTGGCAAGGAACTCTATTTTTTGCTTGAAGTGCCAAAACAAGGGTATTGATTACAGATTGTAGCGTCTGACTCAAGGGCAGTTGATCGGGTTCATGATTAATCTCCTTCCTGGGGAATAGAATCTTGGTTGGTTTGCTGATAATCTTCCAGGCTACCACTGCGCTT
>DATNQP010000258.1:0-12742 GCA_036703965.1 Leptolyngbyaceae cyanobacterium | reverse complement strand
CACGGCTACTGGGGAAGTGTACAATCAGCAGGAACTTACAGCCGCGCATCCCTCCTTACCATTTAATACCTATTTGAAAGTGAGAAATCTAGAAAATGGTAACTCTGTGATTGTCCGAATTAATGACCGGGGTCCCTATATTCCTGGCAGAAGCCTAGATTTATCGCGGGAGGCAGCTCGTTGCATCAATAGTGAAAAGGTAGGCGTTGTGCCTTTTGAAGCAGTAATCATGCAACGGTCTTCGGCTCAATCTGGATGGAAAGTAGGTGGGTGGAATTAAACCTCGCACCTAACCTAAGCAGCTAAATTACTAGATTTAGCAGGGAGTTTGTTGGAGAAATTGGCAGAGCTTTTGCATGATACCTGACGCGATTTGCGCTTTGCTGCTTACGCACCATGCTCCGCAAACGATCTTCTCGGTACGCGATCGCTAGGTGGGGGATCTACGGCACACTACTCTATAAGAACGCTCTAAGAGGGTTGAGTAAACAGTTTAAGTAAAATAGTGGAATAATTACCATGAACAGCGTTAGTCTTTGAGGTAGAGCCTCGTTTGCAAGGAAAAGAGATTAAGGATAAGTTGAAATCCCTCATAGGGGAAGCCTCTTCGATAGACCCCTGTTTAGCGAGAAGATTAGATGAGATAAATCGCTGGGTTAAGGATGTAAAACCAGGTTCGCTGACCGCTAAAAAACTTGTCACTGCCTTTCTGCTAGAGGTCATCAGAGATTCTAAAGTTTGGCTGAAGCTCAAAGCCCTACCTTCCGAAGAGGAGCAACAATCGGAATTAGAGCAAATGACACCAACTGAGAGATATTGGTACAGTTATCTCTTCCCCAAATGGCTAAACGAAACCGATCCTAAGTTTTCTATCTGGAAACAAAAACTGATGGCAGGGGAGTTTAATCAGGCTGATGCTAATATTATTAAATCTATAGCTACTGATATTGTGCGTCGTGAAGGCACTTTTTGGCACTGCTATGTTGCTGATCTCTCAATGGCAACCGATCTAATTGTCAGCAGTCGTCAGAGGAAGCCACTGTGCATTCAAGTAACAAGCGTTTCTGAGGAATTTTTGCAACAAAAGTATGCAGATTGGGAAAATACGCTCCAGAGCTGGGGGATAAACAGAGGACTATTCCTAAGTTACAATCCTGGAATTTCTAATTTTATTACTCAATTAGTCAACCTAGCATTCTATAACAGCAATAATCTGAGAGTAGGAAGTTATCTGAAATTTCCTTGATAAGCGCACTGATAAGTAGGTAGACACAAATAAACGAAGGTATGTCAAAAAATGTTAAGAGACTAAAACCCTCTTCCCTTCTCCATAAAAGCCTTCTGCCCTCTGCCTTGCATCAACGACAAATATTAATACCTACCTACTTATTTCATTCACTCACTGTTTTTTAGACCCTACGGAATTCCCCACATCAGCAGTCATGGTCAGCGAAAAACAAAATTCTAGTCAAGATAAATTAGGCAAATTCTCGGAAGCTTTAGCAGAAGCCCGAAAAATGCAGCATGACTGGATGACTCATGGGCTTGACTTCGTCGCTCTGTATGTTGAGGATGTGGATGGAGATTGGCTGGAAAGGTGGGGTGAAGACGAACAGGAGCTGGTGAGCGACGCACCTGATGCCCCCCAAGCGGTTGCAGTGGGTCAGACTCTAGTGGGTGGAGCGGTTGTAGAATCTGTGAGTGCGTTTCTGGAGACTGATGACCCTGTGGCGGTGCAGGTACGAGAGAGACTGGGAGGGCGTTCACTTTCAGACATTGCTATCGGGTTGGAAAAATGCTGGAACCTCCCCGAAGAAGACCGGAGCGATGCTCTCATGGATATTTTTTTAGCGGGCGGCGTTACTTCTGGCGGGACGAACCGCGATTCAAGTGATGACAATGATGGAATCGAACTCGTGGAACTAGTAGACGATTTGCTAGAAAAATTGGCAGAAATTTTGGGAAATCGTGACTGAGTAGGAGAGATAAAAACTATGGTTCAGACGATCTTTGCTAAAGACATCAGCCTCTACGAGCTAGAAGAACAATTTGGTTTACAGCCTATCGATGACCCCTGCTTTACAGAATCGTTGAGCGATTCACCCCCCGTCAGTGAATCCGACAAGCAGGCACTAAACCGAGTGAGAAGCAACTATTTGAACTTAATCAAACGCCGTTTCATGTCGGAAGAAGCGGTCAAAATGGTTGTACTATCTCCTCTTCTCGATTTAGCTGGATTCTATCAGCCACCTTTTGCCATTGAAACAGAAACTTCTATTAAAATTTCTGCCGAAGATGAAGGCGTAATTGTTAAAGGCAATATCGATGTTTTAGTCGTGCAGCGGCAGCTTTGGATACTGGTAATTGAATCTAAAGCCACCAAATTCGATGTCATGACTGCACTGCCCCAAGTCCTTGCCTATATGCTGGATGACCCCAAACGCGATCGCCCAACGTTGGGATTACTGGTCAATGGCAGAGAGTTTGTTTTCGTCAAACTTACCCAACAAGACACGCCGCAGTACAGCCTATCGAAAGCCTTTTCTATCCTGACACCAGAGCAAGATTTGTATGATGTGCTGCATTTACTCAAACACATCGGTGGATTAATTAGCCAATGAATCTATTCTTGCGAGGCACATCCTTTTTGTCTTTGTCGAAAGTCTAATCCATTTAGTCCGAGATAGTTTTTCCCTTAGCCCCAAGCTTGGGCGAGGGCGAGCAATATTTTTTCTATTCTTCCTAAACTAATACGGCGGTAGGTTCACGGAGTAAATATGGCTAAGGGATTCGGTCTAGGAAAACCTAAAAAGGGTAACAAAAAACGCCAAGAGGCTTATCTCCATCTAATCGTTGACCTGCTGCAATGTCCTAGAGGTAGGGAACCGAAGATTTTGATGGCTCACCGAAACCTGATTGATGCTGGTTTGGTGAAGATGATGGGAATGGTAGCGATGAGGTTAGCAGATGAAGGCGATCGCGAATCGGCTAACTTTTTAATCAATCTTGCTAATTCGCTGGCTGAAGCACTGGGATTATCTGGCACTTCTGTAGAATTTCCCCACTTCTTGCTTCAGATGACGCTGGCAATGAGAAGCAACGGCAATCCGGAAACAGTGTATCCAATCCTACAAGCGTACCTAGAGCAAGACCATCTCTTTATTCAGCGTTTTCGTAGTTGGCTAACAGATAGGCTATTGTATGACGCCGATCCAGACCTAGCATTAGACTATGCACTAGTTCTGACTAGTTTCGCTAGCGTAATTGCGGAATTCCTACTGGGTGATCGCGCTCAAAATGTAGAAGAAGCGATCGCCTGCCATCAAACTGCCTTGCAAGTCATAACTCGCGATACCAACCCCAAACTATGGGGGGACACTCAAAATGCGCTGGCTATTACTTACTGCAACCGTATCAAAGGCGATCAAGCGGAGAATTTGGAGAATGCCATCGACGCCTTTGAAAAAGCATTGCAGGTATTAACTCGCGAAGTTTCACCTGAACAATGGAGCAAAATTCAAAACAATTTGGGGAATGCATACCGTGACCGGATTTGGGGTGACAAAGCAGAGAATTTAGAACGAGCGATCGCAGCACATCAAAATGCTTTACAAGTCCGTACTCGTGAGGTATCTCCCGAGAAATGGGCTATGACGCAATTGAATCTGGGGGCTGACTACCGCAAACGGCTCAAAGGCGATAAAGCTGAAAATCTCGAGATGGCGATCGCTTGTTACCAGCAAGCTTTACAAGTCTACACCTCCCAAAAATTTCCCAAAGATTGGGCAGACGTTCACAACAATCTGGGCAACGTCTATTTAGATCGAGAGCAGTTCTCCTCAGCAATCTCATGTTATCGAGCAGCGTTAGAAATCTTTACACCCACTGACTTTCCTCAATCCTGTTTCAGAACAGGAGCCAGCATGGGTTATGCCGCTTTTCAGACCCAATTGTGGTCAGAAGCAATTGAGGGATATAGCCTTGCTATTGAAGCGGTAGAAACTAGCCGCACCTGGGCAAGTTCTGAATCTCGGCGTCAAGAGATTCTGGAAGAAGCAATCGAAGTCTATGAAAACCTGGTGCAAGCTTGCATCAATGCTGGACAACTGGAAAAAGCCATTGAAACTGTCGAGCGATCGCGTTCCAAACGCCTGGTAGACTTGATGGCAAGCAATGACCTTTACCAATCTGGCGAAATTCCCCCAGAAGTCAAAGAGTTATTGCAGCAGTTTGACGACTTGCAACAGCGAATTGACCAAAAACGCTCATCATTCGATTCTGGCAACGACCGCGAACTGATGGGAGTGGGAACAAGTACACTGGATCGCGCTGCCTTCCAAGCGTACAACGAAGCGATCGCATCTTTAGAAGCCGAAAAACAGCAAATTTGGGAACAACTCAGACGCCTAGACCCCGTGCTAGCTGGTGAGATTCAAGTTAGTACCCCCGACTTTTCTGCAATGCAGAAGCTCATCGACCAACCTACTACCGCTATCCTCAGTTTCTACACCACCAGCAACGACACCTATATCTTTGTCCTGCGACAAAACGGAATTACCCTACATACTTGCAGGGCACAAGGCACTGAGACGTTGCAATCCTGGATTTTCCAGAACTGGTTAAAACCCTACATTGAAGATGGAAACGCTTGGAATTCTCAAATCAGTGTCTTTTTAAGCGAACTGGCTCAACGCTTGCAAATTAATGACCTAATCTCTCAACATCTTGGGGACATCACGGAGCTGATTTTAGTACCTCACTTGGCACTACATCAAATCCCCCTTGCTGCTTTGCCCATCGGAAACGGTCAATATCTAGGAGACAAGTTTCTCATCCGCTACACTCCCAGTTGCCAAGTTCTGGAGTTTTGCAAAGAACGCGGTGAAGTGACAGCTCCACTCACTTACGGCATTATTGAAGATGCTACCGAAGACCTGCCCTTTGCGAGTTTTGAGGGTGAACAAATTGCCCAGTTGTACAACATTCCGGAAAGCGATCGCTTAAAAGGTCGCAGCCAATGCACAAAAAGCAACTATCGTCAACTAGCGTCACGAGTTCAAGTGCTTCACTCCTCCCACCATGCACAATCTCGCCTCGATGAGCCACTAGAATCAATACTGCAATTGGCAGGTGAAACGATTACCCTAGGAGAACTGCTTACTCCTGGTTGGCGACTGCGAAATCTCTCCGATGTATTTCTCTCATGTTGCGAGACAGGTTTAGGAGTATTTGAATCTCTAACTGATGACATCTTGACCCTCTCAACAGGCTTTTTATGTGCTGGTGCTAGAAACGTTGTGAGTAGCCTTTGGTCAGTCAGTGACATAGCTACAGCAATATTTTCTATCTTTTACTATCAGCATCGATACCAAGGCAAAAGCCGCTCTGAATCTTTGCAGCAAGCTCAGATTGAATTGCGTCAACTGAACAAAGAGGAATTGCTCAATAGAGAAGATATCAAAGAACTATCCAGACAGGCAGAAGCTGGACGAAAGGAAGCAAGGAACAAGCGCAGTCAATATGAGTCAGGTTCAGCAGACTATTTGAAATGGGATCGTGAATATCGGAAGTACGCCTCAGCTACAAATCAGATTCACACTGTAAAAAATTCTCAAGACAAAGAACCCTTCTCGCATCCTCGCTACTGGGCAGCTTTTACTTGCTCTGGCTTACGCTAATTGCACCAGAATCGATTTACTAATCAGAGTTGTGGGTAGGGCGAAGCATTCGGACAAAAAACTAGGGTTTGAGCGAGAAATTGTCGCCCAAATACTTCGCTCCTCCAGAGTAAAAACATCCTACCGACAATTACTGGATCGACGCTCTACAGAACTGCTACACGACCATCGTCTTTGAGATACACTGAGCGATCGCCTGGAGGACGACCACCAGGAAGCACTTCTATGCGTAGCTTTCTCGCTTCTGGTTTAAGGATATTTACCCTAAGCGGCAACCCGATCGCATCCCAAAATACCACCGAGAAATTAGGGTCAGTGCTGCCTCCCCGCACAAAAATCCGTATTTGTCCTGGACTGATGGAAAGTGGATCAGTGGCAGAAAGCTGTTGTAGCTGAACAACACTCTGAGTTAGGTTAACGACCTCAACTGTAATGCGTTGCCCTGGAACAAACTGCACTGGCTGTCGCCCACAACTGGTAGCCGCAACACAAGTGCCAGCAATAGCTGGATGATATCGTTCTGTGCTGATGAAAACAGCTGTTGCTACCAAGACAGCTGGCAGAAATTTAGACAAGATACAAAGAGTGCGAAGCGTCATTTGCGTTATTCCTCTATTGAGTTGACCTACCACAACTACAGCTGGGTGAGTTACGACTTCCGTTTTCGGTCTAGGAATATAACTCCGAGGTGCTACATCTTCAAGAGTCAACCTCTTAGCCACATATTTATAGTGACGGTTAATTGGAGTCGATGCTGCGCGGCTTCCATCAGCCAGATTGCCGCTTGGTATTAGGTTCAAACAAGCTTAGTGCTATATCTAACTTCAGGAGTAGCAACTTTGAAAAAAAAATCTTTCTTTAGAGGGGGTAAAAAGACCCTCTTTTGTGCAAAGGTAGGTAGACGCCGAAAATTTAAAGGAATGTAAAGGTTTTTCCCGTGAAATCAAAAGTTATTGTTCTACTGCTACTAGTACTAGGCTTGATGACTGGTATCTCAGCCTGCCAGAGTGGGGGGGACAATCCTACAGATACACCCGCAGGTACTACTACTTCTCCCACAGATACACCCGCAGGTACTACTACTTCTCCTACAGATACACCCGCAGGTACTACTACTACTTCTCCCACAGATACGCCTACAGAAACTAGTTCTCCTTCTCCTGGTGGTAGTCCTGCCTCACCCTCACCCTCACCTTCGTAATGGGGAGTCTATATCTCTGGGAGCATTTACGCGATCGCTCCCTCAATTTCACTGATTAAGAGGGTTCTACCAGAACCCTCCCTCAAGAACCTCTAAAGCAGCCGCAGCTGGGCATCTGTTTTTTCTACCAGCTGCGGACTTTCTTTAGAAGCACCTACCTGAGCCAACTCCTCAGTATCAGCTGGGTCTAACCATGTGTTGTCATCCCCAGCGAGTAGACGTTGCGCCGCTTCCATCATCTCAGCCGTGATATCCTTCAGGTCTTCCCGGTTCTCTAAGTAAGTTTTCAGAGCATCCATTGGGTTGATGCTGCTGCCGACGCCAAGTTCTGGCAAGCGAGGTCGAGCTAACTGACTCACTAATTCGGGGCGAATTGTGTAGCTGTGGGCATCACTCAAGGATTGGTGTACAGCAGTATTGTCAATTAAGTCCAGTTGATCAGAACGCAGTTTGTAAATCAGCCGCACTACGGCATCTTTGATATCCTTTTTCCTAATAGCTTTAAGTAAGGTCTCTTGCGGGTCAACAGCATTCGACACATCTACTTCAATAGTGCGGAAAGTTCGCACTGGTAAGGGACAAAATTCCCATTGAGCGCGACCTCGTTCCAGCTCAATCAGTACATAGCCTTTATCTTCCTTTTCTTCACTGAAATCTACCCGCTCAATACTGCCAGGGTAGATTACAGGTGGGTCATTGGACTTGTTGAGATTCTGGTGTCGGTGTACATGCCCAAGGGCTACATAATCAAAGCAAGGTCGTGTCAGCATTGAGAGGGGAATTGTGAAGCCCTTGCCCACGGCAAGGAAGCGTTCGGCTCCCAAGTTAGCGCGGTCTGCCATTAAGTGAGCTAAGAGGACAGTGGGTACTTCCGGGTCGAGACGCCGGATTTCAGCTTCTAATACTGGGTCGAGGCGTTGGGTCAGTAATTCATTTACCTCAGCAAGAGCAAGACCTTCCGTTTCTGGGCGAGTCAGCAGAGTGGAGCGAGTCAGCCAGGGAAGGGTAATTATCTGGACAGGACCGTTGCGTGTTTGGATGCGGTGAGTGTCGATCGAGTCACCCACAATGAAACCAGGCACCCCTAAAGTACGATAAATACATAAGCTAGCACCTCCCTGACCTTGTGAATGCTGATCGTGGTTGCCCACTAGCAAAACTGTAGGAATTTTGGCATCTACCAGGCGGCGAAACTGGCTGGCAAAGGCTTCCTGAACGTAGGGCGGTGGTGTAGCGTCGGGAAAGGCATCACCCCCAAAGAGGACAAGATCTACGGGGTCAGCGATCGCTCGGTCAAAGCATTTTGATAAAGTATTGACAAAATCCTCAAGCCGTGTACTTAAACCGGTGACTGGGTTAATCCGCCCGTGGGAAAAACCACTTCCCATGTGGATATCAGATAGGTGAAGAATTTTAATCATGCAGTTTGGTCGCCAGTCAGAGGGTTGAAGGTTTGAAGGTTGAAGGTTTAAAGGTAACCTGCAACCCATTGGTCATTAACCAAGAGGGGGATATCATTTGGCTTCAGGAACCACCTGTTCTAGTGCCTCGCAGATGATTTGCCGAAGCTTGGCATCATAACCCCAGCGTTGGAGAAATGTTTTGTAGGTGCCTTCGCCGGTTGTAGCACTTTCATGTAAGGCAAGAGAACGTTCTCGCACCTGAGGCAGTTCAAGTTGTTCAATGAGACGGATAGTACGCGATCGCACTCGGTCAGATCCTTGAGCCATCTGTTCGTTATTGTTGCGACGATGGGTAACTGCCGTGGCAGCTGACATCGCCAAGTTTTTTACCAAAAGTTCTGCCACGGTATCAGGCGAGGATTGAAGTGCCTGGACAACTTCTGGTGAGGGATTGTCGGCTAGAGTCCCCTCAGAAGTCAGGTAGGTAACAAAGAAACCTCTGGCACCGTTTTCACTTTTCACTAATTGAGCGATCGCATTTCTAATTTCAGATGGGGATACTTCACCTGCCTCTATCTGAGACATCAAGGACTGGGTGAAGGCGATCGCTTCTTCAAACGTCACTGACTCTGGAATGCTCACGCGATTTCTTCTTCTGGTTTGTGGCGTTCAATCTTTAATACTGTGATGATAGCCCCTCTCCAACGAGGAGCGGACAGTTTAGGTTCGCTTTTTGAGGGTTTCACAACAGGCTTCGCGAATTAAGATGTCTATCTCCGCCGCAACTTCATCGGAGGTGCCATCCCAGTAATGGGTGTGGGCACCAGCTCCCAGACAGAACTCCCGTCGGGTATGATTCTTATCTTCCGAGATATGCACAGGATGATCGCGATCGCTAGTCCAGGTAGTATCATCGTTATCTGGGTCTGGTGCAGCAGGTGGGAACCACTGGTAATCGCAGTAATCAGAGCGCCATAAGTAGCGTCCGATATAGTCTGCGCTTCGGAAGGTGTTTACCCAACGAGTTACCCCTAGTAGTTCCCTAGGATTTGGCTTCTGCTTCTCATCAATAGAGAGGGGTTTGTGTGGCTTCCGCGTCCAAGGAGTTTTGTCATAGTGACGCGCCCAGTTATATAGATGAGGAAAGCCCAAGCCGTAAAGCTGACGTAGTGGACAACCCATCGTAAAAAAGTAGATAGGAAGATCGCCACTCACTAACCTAGTAAGTGCTGGGTCAGTTTTACGTTTAGTTTCACGTTCGAGGAAGCGCAAGAGGTCAGCCGTGATTGCGGTTCCCTGACTGTGAGCCACAATCACTATGGCATCATATCCCTGACCATTTTGTGGCTCTTCCCAGTTGCAAAGGTAGCGCAGCACAGAGACATAACGGGAGTAGATGCGGGCGCTTGGATTATCATCCTCTGGGCGTAGGCGTAGGTAATTATCAACATCAAGTACGACATCAAGTAGACTCCGGAACCCCAGCAATAGCTTATCTAACCGACCTCGAAAAGCCAGTAAGCTAGTTGTGGAGGCAACGAGGAATGTAGCAGATATTCCTAAAATATCTTCGGTGAGCTTAAAGTTAGCCGCCATCTGAGGGTTAAGCAAGCAATAAAGATAAAACAGTGGAAAGCAAACTGCAATGAAAACAACAAAGACGTTGGCCCAAAAATCTATGAGGTCAAGTCCGTTTGTTAGCCACTTCCCAAACTGCTCAGAGGAGTAATCAGTGGATTTAGGAGAACGAACTTCAGCCCACGCCACTGGAAAAAGCGACCAAAAGGCTATTACTACTGTCAGTAAGATACAGGCGATTACTACTACAAAAGCTGGTGAAGCAGCGGCAATAATTAGCTGATGAGTAAAGACAGGCCCTGAAAAGGGAGCTTCGCTCTGATTAGGAAGAAAGACCCCTACAAACCTTGGAATATAAAAATTTTCCTTTGGTAACAAGCGAGAACCCACGCGGTCAAGAGCACCTAAGAGCATCAGAGTCACAACAATAAACAGAGTCGCAGGAACTGCAAGTGTTAAGCGTGCTGTCCAAGCTGCCCGATTTGCACGTTCGCGGCATGCGTCAGGTTGTGTACTCGTGATTTGCCATACTGCTATACACCCTAACAATGCTGCGAAAAGTTGTAAAACAAAGAACACAATCCAGGCTGAGCCTAAAATCAAGTAAATAATCTCAACAGTTTTGAACGCTGCCTCAGCAATTCCTTGATGAGAATTTGGAGCATACAACAGAAGCTTTGTTATTATTCCTGCCAGAAATACACCTATAACTGTCGAAACCTTACCGGCAAGAGGGCTATGGCGGCTGTACTCTCTCATCAGAAGCCACATGATAATGGCGGCTAAAGCACACCATTCAAACGCAAGAATCGGGTAGTAGCCCAACGTTGGCCATGGGATAGAACTTCCCTTTTTGAGAGAGACAACAAGTCCTATCACTCCTACAACTAACAAAATTGGTGGAACACTCCAGAGCCGAAATGATGCCTTGAGCCAGAATAGACACAATCCAACCAAAGTAACACTAATAATGGCTAGAGAACTCCAAGTAATAATTGGGAGGTATTGAGCAGGAATATTACCAGGAAGAGTGATGGGTACTGTAAGCAGTAGGTACAAATTCAGAATAGGAATCAGCATAGACAGCACGTCTGCTGCTCCAGCTTGTGTATTTTTGTACCAGTTCCACCAGGTATTTGGATGCTCCTGATAAGCAGAGTCCACGGCATGAACTCCCAGACTGCTCAAGTGAAATAACAGTTGATAGAACTCACCAAGAATACGGAAAATACCAGTACCCAGTCGAGAGAGATCAGCCCAATACATTTCGTAGATATGTACATCGGGTTGAGGCTCATTTCCTTGTCCGAGTCGTGAACCTTCCAGTCGTACAGTCTCGTAAGTTGATTGCACTCCCATACCTTTGTATTTATGCAGCTGCTTCCAGATGAATTCATGAGCATTCATATCCAAACAGTCTTCGATTTTGGTCAAATACTCTTCATGACTTGATTGAGAATCAGGACTTTCAGGATAGTTGTGGATAGGAGTGGCTCGTGAATTCTGCTGAGGTGATCGCTCAAGCCTAGGTGATTTTTGAGATACATCCACTGGACGAACCCCCATCCGCAGCGTGCTTTCGTAAAACGGAGTATATTGCACCTGCTTCTCACTCTGATTGTGGTTTAAGAGGAGACTAGCGATCGCTCGTGCGGAATCATGCGGTGGTTGATCCGCAACACCATGAACAGCAATAACAGCGATTTTTGGCTTCCCTTGATTTTCCCCCATCGAATTACCTCTTCGTCTCGCTATGTCTATGGGTGCTTCTAACTTTGTATTTGTACCTAGTTCTCATTCACTCTTGCTATGAGCTTTTGAGTGTATTGACTTCCCCAATCTCAGTTCCAGGATTTCCGTATATAGATATAAAAATTCAAATTAGTCGGTTCAACACAGGTTGCCAGATGCCATTTGTTTCAGACACGTCCCAACCTAACCTGTATAGACGACTCTATATTGAGCTTAGAGCGGTTTGATTCTATCGAAAGTACTGTTTGTTATACAGAGAATATGAGCAGACAAAAGAAACGCAACGCTCTGAGATTAAGATTTCCTACACGGCAACTACGTCAATCCCTCTCGGTATTTCGGTATAGCGGACGTGCGCTGGGCTTGGTATGGACAACGAGCCACACCCTAACAGTTGTGCTGGCGATTTTGACCTTAGTGGCAGGTTTGTTACCAGCAGCGATCGCTTATGTTGGTAAGTTAATTGTTGATAGTGTGGTTTTGGCTTCTGGGCCGGGAGTGGAAAGTCATCGCTGGACGGCTCTTGGCTATGTGGGATTGGAAGCGATCGCAGTAATGTTGCTAGCAGGTAGCCAACGGGGTCTTACTATCTGCCAATCACTTCTACGGGTATTGTTGGGGCAACGGGTCAATGTCTTGATTCTGGAAAAAGCACTAACACTCGATCTCGCGCACTTTGAGGACTCAGAGTTTTACGACAAGATGAATCAGGCGCGTAGCGAAGCATCCCTTCGACCCCTCTCGTTGGTGACACGTACCTTCGGGTTGATTCAGAATGCGCTTTCGCTAGTGACTTATGGAGGACTGCTGCTGAAGTTTTCAATTTGGGCAGTTGTCGTGCTGCTTGTGGCAGCTTTACCTGCCTTCATTGCTGAAACGCGCTTTGCGGGGCAAGCTTTTCGTCTATTTGGTTGGCGATCGCCTGTAACTAGACAGCAGCATTATTTAGAAACCTTGATTGCCAGGGAAGACTATGCAATGGAGGTTCAGCTCTATCAGCTGGGTCCGACGATGCTGCAACGCTACCACAATATCTTTAATCAACTCTACGGCGAAGACCGCGACCTGACCCTACGCCGGGGATTCTGGGGCTACCTTTTAGGCTTGCTGAGTACCGCCACGTTTTATGC
>DATNQP010000257.1:0-9973 GCA_036703965.1 Leptolyngbyaceae cyanobacterium | reverse complement strand
TTAATTGAACTGAGTGATTTAATTCTCAGGACATCGACCGACTTTAACCGAGATGCGGCACATAAAGCTTTGGATGACCGGAACGTGTGGATTGATTTGGAGACAGGGGTCGAGTCCATTGAACCCGACACGATTTCGCTGTTGTATAAGGGACAGGTAGATACTATCCCTGTAGATTTGGTGCTGTGGACAGTAGGGACACAAGTGGCACCCGTAGTGCGATCGCTTCCCCTCAAGCAAAGCCAGCGCGGTCAGCTAACAACGACACCGACGCTACAACTCGTTGACCATCCGGAAATCTTTGCTCTGGGTGACCTGGCTGATTGTCGCGATGCCGTCGGTCAGCAGGTTCCCAGTACAGCTCAAGTAGCGTTCCAGCAGGCAGATTACGCAGGCTGGAATATCTGGGCTTCCCTCACAGGACGGCCCCTGCTTCCCTTCCGCTACCAACACTTAGGGGAGATGATGACGTTGGGAACCAACAATGCAACATTTACGGGTGTAGGAGTGAAGCTGGATGGGCCTTTAGCCTACATAGCTCGGCGTCTTGCTTATCTCAATCGCATGCCCACTTTAGATCATAAGTTGAAAGTTGGCTTCAATTGGATAGCGCGACCCTTGGTGGATTGGCTAGCTGAGAGCTGAATCAATGCAACAACCAAAAGTCATTTTTCTTGATGCCGTCGGCACGATGTTTGGTGTGCGGGGGAGTGTGGGCGAAATCTATAGTGCGATCGCTGGGCAGTTTGGTGTTAAAGTTCCAGCTCAAACTTTGAACGAAGCCTTCATTCAAGCGTTCGCCGCCTCCCAGCCGCCTACTTTTCCAGGAACCGACCCTGAAGAGATTCCCCAGTGTGAATTTGAGTGGTGGCGAGTGATTGCCCTACGCACATTCCAACAAGTCGGCGTTCTTGACAAGTTTAGTGACTTTACAGATTTTTTTGACGAACTCTACAACCACTTTGCAACAGCTGAGCCTTGGTTTATCTATCCTGATGTTCTCCCAGCGCTGGAGGCGTGGCGACGTATTGGTATTCAACTAGGTGTCTTGTCTAATTTTGATTCCCGTCTCTTCCTAGTCTTAAAAGCGCTGAAACTGGAGGAGTTTTTCACCTCTGTCACGATTTCTACACAAGTAGGTGCCGCCAAGCCTGACCCGCAGATTTTTGCGGTTGCCTTACAAAAACATTATTGTAATGCCCAGGATGCATGGCACATTGGTGACAGCTTCAAGCAAGACTATCAGGGCGCTAAGGCCGCGGGCTTAAGAGCAATCTTGTTAGAGCGCACTGAACAGATGGCAGGAGCATAGTCGATTCCTGCATCTAGCAAATTTAACAATCACGCTCTAGGAACTTAAAATTTACTTCAGTTAAGCTTCTAGGTCTAAAAGTTGGTAGTTAAAACACTGATTATCACAAAGCTTAATAAGCAGTTGTGAGAGTGGACTAACGACAGCGGTGACACTCGTGCCCAATTTATATCTTTTTAAAGGCTTGTATTGTAAACCTTCACCAGAATATAAAGTTTTATAACAGTACGTATAAATATTTAAATTCTATCTAGATTAACCCATAGAAACTAGTCCAACTTGAACACTCAAAGAGAGAACTATGAAAACTAATTTCAAACTGGGTGCAGCTATCGCAATCGGTCTTGGATCGTCTTTGGCTCTAAATTGTCCTCTTACTTGGTTGAGGAATTCTTAGCCATGCAATTACGTCCTTAGATAGAAGCAAGCTTAATTTTTCGGAGGAAAAAGTCTATGTCAATCCTAAAACAGGCATCAATAGTTGCACTTGGAACCGCTTTAACTGCATTGGGTACAGGAGGAGCAGCCAAAGCAATTGTCATTAGCAGCAGTAGCCCAGACAATCACTTGGTTTCTCCAGGAGAGTTTAGTGGTGTTGCACAACTAGCAGCTCTAGATACAGGAGCAGGCTTTTGCACAAGTTCGCTGCTAAGTGGCGGCTCATATCTGCTTACAGCCGCTCACTGTATTACAGACGAAACAGGGAAGTTTGACACTACCCTGTTCAACAACACAGGAGCAATATTCAACCTGTCTAGTGGTTCAGTGTCAGTACCTATTGTTGACTTTTTTATACACCCCGACTACAACGGTAGCGTGGGAAGAGGCAATGATGTTGCCCTTGTGAAGTTGGGTGAGTTAGCACCAGCAGATGCCCAGCAGTACGACCTTTATCGGAATACCGATGAAGTCAATCAAATATTTACAGTCTTAGGCTACGGTTTTACGGGTACTGGGAATCAGGGAGTGACAGAGGATTCCGTGTATGGAATCAAACTCATGGGTCAGAATCAGTTTGATGCGTTAGGAGATATCTTTCAGCCTTTCGTCCAACTCGTCCAACCTTCAGAACAAAACTTTACGATTATTCCTGGCAGCCAATTGGTCTTCGACTTTGACAACGGTCAACCCGAAAACGATTTCCTTGGTGTTCACTTTGGTATCAATGATACCGGCTTAGGAATTCAAGAGGTAAACATCGCTCCAGGAGATTCAGGTGGTCCATCATTCATTGGTAATTTAATTGCCGGAATCACCTCCTGGCACCTCAGCGATGCAGTGGTGTTACCTGATGGTACAGTTGTACCTCTAGCCCCTGATGGCAAAATCGCAGATATCAATCCTGGTTCTAATCCTTTTCGGCCTACTAATCCTAATTCCAGTTTTGGTGAATGGGCTAATGTGGCACGGGTTTCGAGTTATACCAGCTTTATAGACGATGTCGTTGCTGGCAAAGTCCGCTCTTCTGTCTCTGTTCCTGAACCATCTTCTGTGTTAGGAATTATTGGCTTGGGTATTTGGAGTGCTTTTTCCTTCGGAAAAACTCGAAAAAGGCAACATTAATGGTGTTGCAACAACAAGTGGAATAGCTGTCTAAGGACTGGATAGTATGAATTACTAGGCAACAGAATCAGGACTTAGGCACTGAAACGAAATCCGTTGTTCTGAACACAGCCAAGCGTCTTCTTAGAAGCTAGAAATCCCATTCTTGCATTCCTCATTTTGCTGAGAGAAAAATCAAAGGCAAAATCTGAAACCCAGACACTGTTATGGATTTGGACTTTAATTTCTCACAAAAAGCCTGAAACATTGATTCTGACGTAAATCCTTTCGCTGTAAGGGTTCCAGAATATTCTCTGGAGAGAGTGATGGAAGAGCGATAAATGGGCTAGGGTGTATCATCAATCAAATCTAGAATGCTGTCAGAACAACCCTTTCACGGCTATAAAGCCCAAAATGAGTCTGAGAGCCAGAATTCGCCGCTGGTAGAGGATGTGCAGCTAATTGATGACACGCTCTAGGGGTACAAAGGAAAAGCTGGAAAAGCTGACTCACCTTCTTCACAACTCACGTATATAGTTCCCCATCGACGATCTCTATTATCGCCAAATGTCAAAAACCCTTCCACGTTTTTCTCATCTGTTTTGCCACTAGGACCAAAAACTGCACCCCCAAGCATACACCCTACGCTGAATGTTAGTTCGACAGACCAAGAATCACCCTTTTTGGTATTTGACGAGGGTTTTGGGAGCGAATTCCCTTGTGGGAGCTTATCTAGCGGTCTATCACTAGTGCTTGATGGGCCAAACTCATTCTCATCCCAAAACTCAGCTTCTAAGGAGAGGGAACCTTCACCAAAATCCTTGCTTGAATACTCCCCTTCCACAAAAACAGTAAATGGGTAAAGTCTGCCGTCCCTTGGTAGCTTAAGAACATTTGGTACTCGTACTGAAGAAACTCTGTAAGCCAATACCGGAGAGGCTGTTCCTACCCCTACGCTGGTTAAGACACCTATTGAACCAATCCATCTGAGCCAGCCAGCTTTCTTGCCAATAATCTTAATTTTCATAAAGGTCTTCCCGCCTGGAAACCCTACCCCTCTTGAACTTTCTAGAGACTTGTCCCTATACCTGCGGGGCGCGATCGCCCCAATTTCTAGCAATCAACCAAGATTAAAGCTGGTGACAAGATTTGAACTTGCGACCGGCGGTTTACAAAACCGCTGCTCTACCACTGAGCTACACCAGCAACTACAGTCAGCATAGCAAATTCCGGAGCCACTGTTTCAACCGATGAAGGGTCAAGAATAATTAATAAAGAAGAATTTTCATGTTGTTCAAACAAGGTTTCACTTTGAGTCTATTGGCAGCAACCGTTGCTTGCAGTAGCTACACGCAACGCAGCAACTCCGCTAACTTACCAGTTGCAATCTTGCCGGTGACCAGTGCCGATGCTTCCTCCCTAACTATCGCCGCTAGTCCTGCATCGCCAGTTATACCTACAGCGGCTCCTGCTAACCGCTCTCCTGAGACTACAAGGCCTCGTCCGACTCGTCCTGCCTCTACCCCTACCCGGACAATTAGGGACAGGATTACTAACCCAGAAGTTGCCGCTAGGGGTCTTTACCAAGCGTGGAAAGCAGGCGATCGCGCAAAGGCTCTTAAAAGTGCCTCCCAAGCCGCTGTTACTCTGCTCTTTGCACAATCCTGGACGAGTCCCGGCTGGCAATTTATGGGCTGTAATAACCGTGATGCAGGCTTCGATTGCTTCTACTACTACGAAGGCGGGGGATTAAACCTGAGAGTTGAGGGGGGAGCCTCCGCTGGCTATCGTGTCGAATCTGTCGAGTTTATTGTGGACTAGCACAAACGTTCTCATCTGCGGTACTATCTATTTTCATATCAGTTATGTTCGGTATCTCGACCGGCTAACCGTAGATTATTAAGGAGGACGTTTATATGGGTTTATGGCAAAAGATTACTCAGCTGAAGGCACCTCAACGACCCAGTCAACAGCTCATGAATTGGCTCCAACCCAGTTCGCTGAAACGATTTGTGTCCTTCTTTCTAGTTGGGGTAAGTTTGAGTGTAGCGATCGCTGCCTGCTCAGGAGGTAATAACAACAATACCTCTGCTAGTTCCGGTGGTTCCAGCTCAGCCGCAAACAAAGGTGATGTAGAGCTAACTCTCGTTTCCTTCGCCGTTACCAGAGCCGCCCACGAGCAGATTATTCCTAAGTTTGTAGAACAGTGGAAGAAAGAACATAATCAAAACGTCACATTCAAGCAGAGCTACGGTGGCTCTGGTACCCAAACCCGTGCTGTAATTGATGGGTTGGACGCAGATGTTGTACACCTGGCACTTGCCCTTGACACCAAGAAAATTGAGAAAGCCGGTTTGATTCAATCAGGTTGGGAACAAGAAGCGCCTAACGATGCAATTGTCAGCAAATCTGTAGCTGCGATCGTTACCCGTGAGGGCAATCCCAAAGGGATTAAAACTTGGGCAGACTTGGCAAAACCTGGTGTGAGCGTGATTACCGCTAACCCCAAAACGTCTGGTGGTGCCCGTTGGAATTTTTTGGCTGTCTGGGGTTCTGTAACAAAAACGGGTGGGGATGAGAATAAAGCACTTGATTTGACCACGAAAGTTATCAAGAATGCACCTGTGCTACCCAGAGATGCTCGTGAAGCCAGTGATGTATTCTTCAAACAAGGTCAGGGCGATGCCTTGATCAACTACGAAAACGAGATGATTTTGGCGGCACAGAACGGTGAAAAGCTTCCCTATATTGTGCCTGAATCTAACATTTCCATTGACAATCCGATTGCCGTCGTAGACAAAAACGTCGATAAACACGGTACTCGTGAAGTTGCAGAAGCATTTGTCAAATATCTCTACACACCAGAAGTACAACGAGAGTTTGCTAAGGTCGGATTTCGTCCAGTTGATCCCACGGTAGAAAAAGAAGTGGAAAGTAAATTTCCCAAGGTCAAAACCCTCTTCACTGTTAAAGATCTAGGGGGATGGAGCGACATTCAGAAGAAATTCTTCGATGACGGCGCTGTCTTTGACAAAATTCAGGCTAAAGCTTAGAAATTATCTTTGGTTGTTAGCTGTTAGTTGTTGGTTGTTAGGTTACTAATAACTAACAACAAATAACCAACAACAAATAACCAACAACAAATGACAAACAATGGCTCTATCTTCTTCCTCCAAACCGACTCCCGCTTGGCAGAGTCCAATTCGTCAATTGACTCAGCTCTCTTGGCCTTGGCGAATCACGCTAGGGTACATGACCATAATGCTGTTTCTACCCGTGTCAGCGCTGTTTTTAAAAGCCAGCACTGAAAAGCCCATTGACTTCTGGAGAATTGCGACCAGTCCCATCGCTTTGGCTACCTATGATGTCACCTTCGTCACTTCGTTGATTGCAGCATTGATCAACGGTTTCTTTGGTGTTTTAATTGCTTGGGTTTTAGTCCGGTACGATTTCCCCTTCAAGCGGATTATTGATGCCGCGATTGATTTACCGTTTGCCCTACCGACTTCTGTTGCCGGTTTGACTCTGGCAACTGTCTACAGTGATAATGGCTGGCTTGGTTCTCTACTCGCCCCTTTTGGCATTAAGGTAGCATTTACTCGCCTGGGGGTAGGCGTCGCAATGATATTTATCTCCTTGCCTTTCGTCGTGCGAACCTTACAGCCAGTATTGCAGGAAATGGAGAAGGAGATTGAAGAGGCAGCATGGTGCTTGGGGGCTTCCCAATGGCAGACGTTTTGGCGTGTTGTTCTGCCTCCCTTATTGCCAGCAATTTTGACGGGTGTAGCACTAGGATTTTCTCGTGCGGTTGGCGAATATGGTTCGGTTGTGATTGTGTCTGCCAATATTCCGTTTAAAGATTTAATTGCCTCGGTACTGATTATCCAACGGTTAGAGCAGTATGACTATAGTGGCGCAACTGTAATTGGCACTGTTTTGCTACTACTTTCGCTGTTAATCCTGTTAGCAATTAACGTATTACAAGCTTGGGGACGACGTTATGAACTCTGATTTAGCAGGGCATTCTTTCAATGCAAGTTCACCGGATTTCCAGCCATTCTCAAGACCGAAGGAGCGAACCTGGGTTAAGCCAGTTTTGATTACTGTAGCGATCGCCTACTTATCGTTAATCTTATTCATTCCTGCCTTCAACGTCTTTGTGCAAGCGTTTAAGGGAGGAGTTGGTCCCTTCCTAAAAAACTTGACAGAACCGGCTTTTGCCCATTCTGTAAAGCTTACTGTCTTAATCGCCCTGATTGTCGTACCCCTGAATATAGTGTTTGGACTCTGTGCCGCCTGGGTGATTGCACGGAATCAATTTCGGGGTCGAACTTTTCTCATTAGCCTTTTAGATATCCCCTTTGCCGTATCTCCTGTTGTCGCCGGTTTGATGATTGTGCTGCTCTATGGACGGAATGGCTGGTTTGGACCCTGGTTAGAGGCGCACAATATCAAGATTATTTTTGCCATGCCTGCAATGGTGCTAGCAAGCGCTTTTATCACAATGCCTTTCGTTGCCCGCGAAGTCATTCCTGTTTTAGAGGAAGCGGGTTCTGAACAGGAAGAAGCCGCTAGAACATTGGGAGCAAAGGATTGGCAAATCTTCTGGCGTGTCACCCTTCCCAATATCCGTTGGGGTCTGCTGTATGGTGTTCTGTTGACTAATGCCAGAACAATGGGCGAGTTTGGTGCAGTATCGGTTGTCTCTGGCAACATTGCCCGCCAAACTCAAACCCTACCGTTATTCGTCGAGGAAGCTTACAAGCAGTATCAGACTCAATCTGCCTTTTCAGCAGCCGTCCTGCTTGGTGGTCTAGCCTTAATCACTCTCGTACTCAAAGAAATTTTAGAGCGTAAAACTCGTATCAAAGATGTTTAATAGGAGCCGATCATGGCAATTCATAGTAGCAATGACTTTCAAGAGAAGTCGCTCCCCGCGCTTCAATTAACCGAGGATACTGATGATCCGGGACCGAATCGACCAACCCGAACTCGCATCCGAATTCGCATTCCTAAGGAGTACAATGATGAACCCGTCATTTCACGGCTGGTTTCTCACCACGGCGTTACGGTAAATATCGCCGCTGCCCTCTTAGGGGCGAATGCGCGAGATGATGGTTGGTTTGATCTAGAACTGCGCGGCTCAAGTCGCCAAATCCAGAGCGCTTTGATCTATCTGGATGAAATGGATTTAGAGATTTGGGGGGATTTGGATACGGAAGAAGATGGCTGGTAACTGAGCGATTAACGGAACGGAATTATTCTTCTGTAAAAACTCTGGCAGCCCTGCTGGAGTTTTTCTATACAAAAGTTAACGTTGGCGTTCGCTATTTTCAGTAAAAATACGGAGATATAGCTGCCGTATTAAGAACCCTGGAACGCCTAGGCTTACACAATCATGAATGGTATAAGTTGGTTCACCCAACAAAGTTGTGCGGCTCAGCCATTCTCTACGAAAAAGCAACCTATTTATGCCAGACTCATCCCTCTAACAACGGCTTTCAGCTTGCTCTTTGTTACAGGACAACTGGCTAAAGCTGCTACTTTGAGAGCTTTAAATGAAGGAACCGTCGTTGATACCTTTACTGAATGTATTAATGATGGTATTGCCATGATGGTGGGACAGAACCCCAGGGATGCACAGGGATGGCAGTACACCCTAGATTCCTTCAATGATGGTGTTAATGGATATCAAGTCGGTGGCAATGTCTATGAAATCTACGGTCTGGCGCTTCGGGAAACGAGTGATAGTATCTGGGTAGCGCTCAATGCCAACATGCCGTTGACTGGTGCCACTGCCCCTTCTGCTGCTGACGGGAATATTGGTTGGGGTGATTTGTTCTTCAACTTCTCAGGCACTGATTTCACCACCGCTAGCAATGAAGGCAATTTATTCGCTGTTCGTTTTGCTGGAACCAATGATTCGTTTGCACCAACGATTGGTCTCTACGGCAATGTCACTGCTACTAGCACAACGGCAATTAATAGTGGGTTTAGTAGCATTCAAAACTATAACGAGTGGGTGAGTGCTAATGGAGGCAATCCTAGTCTAGGTGATTTGCCAGCAAATACGTCCTATTTTGATCAAACTCAGAGTCTTAACGCGATCGCGTCTGGGACATATCTTACTGGCATTACCTATCTTTCCCCTGCCGAATTAACTGAAGCTGGCTATAAGTTGAATCACTTTGGTGGTTCTCAAACTATTGCTTTTAAGTTCGATAAATCCGCTATCTGTAACAGTGGATACTGTAAGTCTGTGCCTGAACCTTCTGGTGTCTTAGGTTTAGCCGTAGTGGGCTTAATTTTTGGTGGTAGCCAATTTTGCAAGCGCTACCGAAAAGGGAAGTCTGAGGGGCTATAGTGCTGCTTAGCAATAGGAAATCGTTTATAGCAAAGCATCTCACCCTCACCCCCAACCTCTCTCCCATTAAGGGAGAGGGGAGTCAATTTCTGATTCTTTGATTCCTCTTTGCTCCCCTTTCTCCCCTTGTGGGAGAAAGGGGTTGGGGGATAGAGGGGGAATGTCAAAAACCTACACTTGTGAGAGTGGGGGGTTTGGGGGGCAACGTCCCCCAATCCGGGTTTTTCCAAACAATGGCTACTTTTCGCTTAAGTCAGTACCATTCAACCAAAGACTATTGGTGATAGGGTTAATCTTTCAAATAATGATCGAAAAACGCCATCGTGCGCTCCCAGGATAGCTTGGCGGCATCTGCGTCATAGCGCGTTGCATTGGTGTCATTGTGAAATGCGTGGTTGACCTTACCATACATACAGATGGTGTAGTCCTTGCCTGCCGCTCTCAGCGCTGCCTCGTACTCAGGAATTCCCTGATTGATTCGCTCATCCAGTCCAGCATAGTGCAGCAATAAGGGTGCCTGGATATTCGGTACAGCGTCTGCCTTCGGCACGCGACCATAGTAGGCGATCGCAGCACCCAAGTCGGGAGCGATCGCGGCAAGCTGGTTGGTCATACCACCTCCCCAACAAAAGCCAACAGAACCAACTTTGTCAGTCGTGTCTGAACGGTTTTGCAAAAATGCTAATGTTGCTTTCAGGTTGCCCAACGTTTGCTGTTCGTCTAGAGCACCGATCATCTCACGAGCCTGGTCTTCA
>DATNQP010000256.1:0-5406 GCA_036703965.1 Leptolyngbyaceae cyanobacterium | reverse complement strand
TACTGACGCATTAGAGGCGTTTCGGACAGCGATGTCTTTCCGCTTCGTCGAGTGGCTGAACCACAATCGTGACGTATTCGTGGCTTACAAAGCTACTTTGGGCTTTGTTTGGGCTTGAAATTTGTCTAAGTCCCGTTAAGGGGCGAAGGACGCGGAAATTGTAAGCAACAAAACCCCCCTGCCCTGTACCATCGGGGTTAGGCTGCCAAATATGGATATTGCGGAGGTTAATGCCGTCTGATTCTACTTCCACCTCGTAGTCGTCAACTATTGAGCGAGTGCGATCTGCCCTTGGCAGCAGCGCTTCGCGATCGCCTAAAAATTCCCCATGCACAAAAGGAAAGTGGGCGACATCTAGAAAGTTCTCAATCGCACGGAAACCACTAGATTTAAAGTGATAGGGACCGCATAAGATTGGGCGGTAGCTGGGTTCTTCCCATTCCGGGAAAGAGGCAATATCTTGCGTCGGGTTACCCAACGACACCCACAGTAAGCCATAACGTTCCTGAGTTTGGTAACTACGGACACAAGCTCGTGTTGATGCTTGCAAGTCTGGTTGAGCGGGAATATGTATACACTGTCCCGCGCTATCAAACGCTAACCCGTGATAGGGGCAGACGAGGACATTTTCTTCTACCCACCCCAGTGAAAGCTTCGCCCCTCGGTGAGGACACAAGTCTTGCCAAGCAAAAATCTGGTCATTATGACGCCACAACACCAAGTCTTCGCCTAGTAAGCGACTGGGTTTTACTATTCCTGGTTGTATATCTTGTGACAGCATCACAGGATGCCAGTCATTCAGCAGAGTTGGGTCATCCGCCATTATTTTGGATTTTGAACTAAAGGTTTACAAAAAAAATTATCTTGATGGAGAAATTTTAGGCTAAATGGTTGAAGAAGGAGTTCAGAATACAGAAGTTCAGGAGTTGCAGAATGTCGCTCTTGATGGGGATTCTAACCCTTGCTCGCCTGTAAGGTCGCTTCTGAGTTCAGTTCCTTTGGAGATGAACTACTCCGGCTTACTTCGTTGAAGCCGGAGTTTCTCACGCCTCAACGCCCCTAGTTGCCTCATACTTCCGCATGAGGTAGAGCTAAGCGACTCCGCGTGTAGAGAGGACAGTTCCTGCCCCCTTGCCCAAGCAATATTAACTTGGGCTGCATTAACATCTCTATCTTCGGTATGGTTGCAGTTGGGATTAGAGCAAATGTGTGTTCTATCTGCTAATGTCTTGGACGTTAATTTCCAACATTTAGCACACCGTTGAGTAGGCTTGAGTGTTTGAGTTGGGGATTCTACATAGAAGCCACCCGCCTCAGCCAACTTGTACTCAAGCATTTGCCCAATCATGGCCATTGCTACATCAAGGATTGAACGATTAAGCCCTGATTTTTGGGCTTTACGTTTCCCTTTCTTGGCTTTAGCCGTCATTCCTTTGACGTTTAACTTTTCTCCAGCAACTAGGCTATTACTGCCAACTATGTGGCTGGTGATTTTATGTAACCAATCTTCTCTTTGTCTTGCTACCTTCCTCTGGAGTTTTGAAACTTGTTGACGTTCGCGTTTCCAACGACTTGAGCCTTTTACCTTCTTGTTTCGGTTGGGTGAGCGCTTACGTCTCAACTTTTTGGAGGCTACCTTAACTTTTCGCTGACCTTCTTTGATGAAGTCAGGCTTGGCTATTTTCTCGCCAGTCGAAAGAGTGACAGCATCCTTGCAGCCTAAGTCGATACCAACGGAATCTGTTCCTGTTGTACGAGTAGGACTACATTGAACTGTTATAGAAGCAAGCCATTTCCCATTGCGGAAAATAATAGTGCAAGTTGTTGGTATTCCCCACGTTCTTGCTTGCCCTCGCATCTGAATTCTACCCAAATTGGTAATACTCAGATACCCATTTTTACCATTAGATTCAGCTTTCCATCCTGCCTTACAAGGATACGTCCATCCACTATAGCGACGGGATGCCTTGAATTTTGGATATCCTCCTAAGCCTTTAAAAAACCGCAAAAACGCAAAATTCTACCCGCTTCAAAGTAGCTTGTAGAGCATGAGAACCTAAAGGCTTATACTCTGTCCAAACTTCTTTAAACTCAGGTAGACAGTTTTGTTGTTCTAGGTAATTAACAGAATGCCCAAACTTTTGATATTGAGTCTTTCTGTTGTACACAGCAGCGTTATACAAAGCACAATGAAGCTTACGCCAGTAGTGAAGTGTCTTCTCCTGCTGGCGATTTGGATAAAGCTTGAATGTGATGCGCCGTGTTGTTACCATGAGGAGATTATATCAATCAATCGAACGAATGAAAATCATTTACCGCAAAGGAGCGCATTGCGTTTTCTCTATCCAGTTGCACACCTACTTTGTTACAGCTTATCGTCGAGAAGGCCTGATACAAAAAATGGCTGAACGATTCCAAGAAGTTGCAGCAATGTGCTAGTAAAAAACAAATGCATTTTGCTCGAATGCAAGGGCGAGAGCCATCACATCCACTTGTTGCTAGACATCCATCCAGATAACAACATTTCGACTCTGTTGGGGTCAATCAAATCTGCAACAAGCCGCGTTCTTCGCAAAGAATTTGAATGGGAATTGAAACCCTACTTTAAGAATTGGGGTAAGGGATTGTGGGGTGACCAACTTTATATCCGTTCTGCCGGAGGCGCACCTCTGAAGATTCTTGAGGAATACATCCAGTCTCATAGTCGAGGATGATTTGGTCGGCTCCGTCCCTACGCCGACCCGCTACCCCTGGTTACTTCGTTGAACCAGGGGATTGCCGCGATGTGTTCAAAAAAACTTCTTCCCTCCTGAACTCCTAAACTCCTGAACTCCTGAACTCCTGAACTCCTGAACTTCTTATGACCTTCTCTCAAAGACGCTCTGCTGGTTCCAGGCAACGATTATTCTGGTTTTTACCGTTATTGCTTTGCTTTGTTCTAGCTTTGTTGCTGAGCCTTCGCAATCCAGCGGCGGGTTCAGAGCGCACAGAAATTCTCTGGGATAGTTGGGGTGTACCCCATATTTATGGAAAGGATGCAGAGGGACTCTTCCGCGCATTTGGTTGGGCGCAGATGCAGAGTCATGGGGACTTGATTCTACAGCTATATGGTCAGGCAAGGGGGCGTGCAGCCGAGTATTTTGGGGAAAAATACTTAGACTCAGACAAGTATGTCAGAACGATGGGCATCCCAGTTCGCGCTCGTGAATGGTACGAGGCACAGAACCCAATGATGCGTAACTATCTGGATGCGTTTGCAGCTGGAATTAATACGTATGCAAAGGAACACGCCGACCAGATTAATGATCAGGTTGAGCAGGTGTTGCCAGTTAGTGGAGTGGATGTACTGGCTCATGTGCAACGGGTAATCCATTTCACCTTTGTTGTTAACCCTTCTAGTGTGGCGAGTCTGGGTTCTGGCAAGTCAATGGCTGGCTCGAATGGTTGGGCGATCGCACCGTCCCACTCAACCAGTGGGAACGCTATGCTATTGGCTAACCCACACTTACCTTGGTCAGGTCTGTTTCTCTGGTATGAAGCCCAGTTGACAGCACCAGAGATTGATGCTTATGGTGTGGCGTTGGTAGGAATGCCGGTCCTCGCTGTTGCCTTTAACAATAACCTAGGCTGGACCTTCACCGTTAATACCCATGATGGATGGGATGCTTACGCACTGACACTGGCTGATCAAGGCTATCGCTGGGATGGTGGGGTTCGCCATTTTGAAACCGAAACCCAAACTCTCAAGGTGAAGCAGGCAAATGGAACCCTGCGTGAGGAACAACTGGTAATACAACGCTCTATCCACGGTCCTGTTGTCGCTCAGAGGGAGGGCAATGCTGTGGCGTTGCGTGTTGTTGGGTTAGAGCAGCCTGACATGATGGCAGAAATTTGGGACATGGCACGAGCAACTAACTTGAATGAGTTTGAAGCGGCATTAAAGCGCTTGCAGTTGCCTATGTTCAATATTATTTATAGCGATGACCAGGGGCATATCCTGTATCTGTTCAACGCTCAGGTACCGATACACTCCCAAGGAAATTGGAACTACTGGCGAGGTATTGTTCCGGGTGACACCTCTGCAACATTATGGACAAAAACTCATCCCTACCGTGACCTACCCCGTGTCCTCGATCCACCCAGTGGTTGGTTGCAGAATACCAATGACCCACCCTGGACAACAACATTTCCCCAAGCGCTCAATCCAAATAATTATCCGTCCTACATGGCACCGCGTTTTATGGATTTGCGATCGCAGCGCTCAGTGCGGATGCTTAGGGAGAAGGAAAAGATTAGCTTTGATGACATGATTGCCGATAAGTTTTCATCACGTATGGAACTAGCAGATCGGATTCTGGATGAGTTAATTTCGGCAACACGACAACAGGGAAGTGAGTTGGGGCGTCAAGCTGCTGATGTTTTGTCGGCCTGGGATCGCAAGGCAGAGGCTAATAGCCGGGGTGCAGTTCTCTTCGCCATCTGGGCAAGATCGATGCAAGCTTCTAACGTGTTTGCTACTCCCTGGAGCGACAATTCACCCCTCACAACACCTAACGGTTTAGCTGACCCCGCTAATGCTGTAAAGGTACTGGAAGCATCAGCCGTTACAGTTAAATTACTCTACGGGGCGCTGGATGTACCGTGGGGTGAGGTAGCTCGGCTGCGCTACGGTAAGGCGGATTTACCTGCCAGTGGTGGTCCTGGACTCTTCGGTATTTTCCGAGTTATCGATTTAGCTCCGGCGGCTGGTGGTCGCTTCCAGCAAGTTGCTGGGGATAGCTATATTGCGGCAATTGAGTTCTCTAATCCAGTACGGGCAAAGGTGCTGACTACTTATGGGAATGCAACTCAGCCGGGTTCCCCCCATATTGGCGACCAGTTGCCGCTATACACTCGTAATGAGTTGCGACCCGTCTGGCGTACTCGCAAGGAGATTGAAGCTCACTTGGAATCTCGCAAGGTTTTTTGATTTTAGATCTTTTTTAATAAACCACAGAGGACACACAGACGTAGAGGAAAGAAACAGAGGCTCTTCAGATAAGCTCGTTAAGTAACAATCAATATGCGGCAAGTACTTGGTGGATTTGGATTACTGACAGGGGCAACTTACCCCTTTCGAGCGCTGGCAATGTTCAGGCGCACACCCCATCTGTGGGGCTATGTGACTATACCGATTCTGGTGAATTTTGTAGTCGGCGTTGCCCTTTATGTGGGGTTACTCTTTTTTGGTTGGGAAAGTGTTGAAGGTGTACTTGTTAATCTGTCTCATTGGTTAGATAGCCTCATTGCTAACCTTCCAGCATGGCTCGGTTTCTTAAAGTTCCTAATTATTGGTCTTGGCTTCTTGTTGCACTTCCTGCTAGTAGTCGGACTACTGCTCCTCACGGGTTTTGTATTAGTGCAATT
>DATNQP010000255.1:0-3983 GCA_036703965.1 Leptolyngbyaceae cyanobacterium | reverse complement strand
GAGTGACCGGCAGAAGCCAAAAATTGCTCGTGTTCTGGCAAAAGCTGGGCAAAATTTGGGTGGCTCGGATATTGATAACTGGCTAGTGGATTACTTTGTTGAGACTCAAGGGTTGACGCGATCGCCTCTGACTACCCGACTGGCAGAACGCTTGAAAATTCAGCTCTCCCAGAAGCAGTCGGCAAATGAGGTTTATTTTAACGACGAAACCTTCGAGAGTTACGAACTCAAACTCGACCGCAACGCTTTTGAAAGCATCCTTAGAGAACACCAGTTTTTTGAGATACTGGATGATAAGATGGCACAAGTGTTGCAACAAGGGCGGCGAAGTGGAATAGAAGTGTCAGATATCGATGCTGTCTTATTAGTCGGCGGCACGGCGCAAATCCCAGCCGTTCAGGAGTGGGTGAAGCAATACTTCGATTCAAGCAAAATTCGTTGCGAAAAACCCTTTGAAGCGATCGCCCTTGGCGCACTCCAACTGAGTCAAGGCATCGAAGTTCAGGACTTCCTTTATCACAGCTACGGCATCCGCTACTGGGATAGACGCAATAACTGCCACAACTGGCATTCGATCATTAAAGCTGGACAGGCTTATCCAATGAGTGACCCTGTAGAACTGGTTTTAGGGGCATCTGTGGACAATCAGCCGAGTGTTGAACTGATCGTTGGGGAGTTGGGTTCCCAAACGGGTGCTACTGAGGTTTACTTCGATGGCGATCGCCTAATCACTCGTCAGTTAGGGGGTGGTCAAACCGCCGTGCAACCCCTCAACGACCGTGATGGTGCGAGAAATATTGCTCAACTAGCACCGCCTGGAAATCCAGGACGCGATCGCATCAAAATTCAGTTTTGGGTCGATGCCCAGCGATCGTTACGAATCACGGTTGAAGATTTACTGACCAACCAAACATTATTGCAAAATCAGTTGGTTGCTCAGCTGAGTTAGAAAAAGATGAGGGGCTGATGACAGCCCCTCATCTTTTTCTATTTGACTTATGGAAGCAGATGCCTTACACCCTCCCCTCGTATTTAGGCTGTCTCATCTCAAGACAGCTTACGAGTGATTCCACCTGATGAAAGGGACATTGACTTTCGGAATACTGACACCCATCTGAAAGTAGATATTCTATCATACTCATCGCCGCTTCAGTAATACCAAGTTGCGATCAAACGTAATACTCTAGTTGAGATAGACGCGGAGACGCGGGGACGCGGAGAAAATGAATCTGCTACGTATGAATACAACTTGGTATTATTTAAAGTTTTATTGCAGATTTCTCAATAAGGGGTGACACCCCTCACCCCTAAAGACCATAATGTGACTAGTAGATGCACCCTGATGATCGGGAGAGTCGCTTAAGTGGCTCTCTTTTTTTTTGCCTTTCAATTGGGGAACTCTAAAATTGCCCGATTTTGGTTGAATATTACGCCTGATACCATTTCACTCTTATGCTAGCTACACGCTGTGGGACGGTAATAGGTAATGGGAAACCCTAGTCCAATTACCCATTACCTATTACCCATTACCCGTTGCCAGCCAATCATGTGTATCACACTTAAAGTGAAATGGTATGAGCTGCTGTCTGATCCTGTTGAGGAACCCATGTCCTTACTGATGAATCACCACTGCCGTTCCCAGGGATGCCCAATCAAATAACCAACGGGCGTGATTTACTGCCACATTCACGCAGCCATGACTGACTGGCGTCCCAAATCTGCGGTGCCAATACGCTCCGTGAATGGCATAGTTCCCGGAGTAATACATTGCATAAGGAACATTAGGAACATCGTAGTCAGCACCGCGCATTCGGTCAGTGCGGCGCTTTGATTGAATTGTAAAGATACCAGGACGGGTAGGGGTGGAGCCTTTACCCGTGGAGATAACGATCGCATAAACTGGGCTTCCACCCTCCCAAGCAATCAGCCGTTGTTTTTTCAGGTCAATTTGAATCCAGCGTTCCTGTGAGCTTTGCAGCGTCATCATTTTCTCTGTGATTTTCTCAGGCTGAGGGGTGGTTAGAGCCGGTGCTACGTAGACTCCCAAAGCTGTTAGAGTTAGTGCTGCACCCGCCATGAACGTTCCAGAGCGACGCAACCAGTTAGAAGAAATAATACTTTTCAAGGGCTTGGCACCTCGCAAAACTCCTTCTTCGTAAAAGTCCATCAGAGAAGTAAGATGACCAACTCTCGATAACTCATGGCATCAACAGGTGTATTTTATAACTCAGTGGCTAGCTGTTGCTTCAGCGTTTTTGCCCGTTGAGCGATCGCGTCCCAATCTTGGGCGGCAATCAGTGGTTTGGGAAATAAATCCCCAGAAAGACCAACCGCGATCGCTCCCGCTTTAATAAACTCCTCTGCATTTTCCAGTGTGACACCACCCGTAGGAATCAAGGGGATATGACCTAATGGCCCTTGCAGACTTTTTATATAATTCGCCCCTCCTACCGCCTCAATGGGAAACACCTTAACGCAGGTGGCACCACTATCCCAGGCAGTGACAATTTCTGTAGGAGTCAAGGCACCAGGCACGATTGGGACACCTGCCTCTACAGCTGCCTCAATCAGCATTGTGTTTACATGGGGAGTAAAGAGAAACTGAGCGCCCGCCTCAATGGCTTGCTGTAACTGCTCCAAGTTTAATAGCGTGCCGGTACCAATTGTACAGTGTGGTAATTCTCGGCGTAATTGGCTGATTAGCTCAGGAGCGCGATCGCTATTCCAGGTAATCTCAATCAGCGGCATCCCTCCTGATGCGATCGCTTGAGCCATTTGACACCCCAGCGACAGCCGAGACGTCCGAATTACAGCAATTGTACGATGCTGCTGCAACAGGGTTAACCAAGACTGACTAGACATCCTCGCAACGCTAAACCTTTTCTAGTTGTTATTGAAATCGCCAATTTATCTACATCCTCTGTCAGCTGCTTAATCTTTCTATATATTCAGATCGGTCATCAGGGGGATGAACTCAAACTCAGCGATTTCTAGGATATACATAAGTCTGTAAAAAATGATGTAAGCAGGTTGGTGGGAATAAACATTGCTGGTTTTAGTGATTGGGGATTAGGGATTAGGGATAGGGAATCCTTGCCCAGTCTCCAGTCCCTAGTCCCCAGTCCCCAAAAAGAAAAGTTCTGTTTAATTACGCTTAGCTACTTAGTTGCTTATTGAAAGCAATAATTCTACTGATTTCTACCGAGGTCAGTAACTTCTTAACTAATAAAGCCACCGAAAGGTCTAAAGGCAGTGCTGAGCTAAGGTTCTGCCTAATTTGTTTTATCACCTCTATTCGGTTTATTTTTTACCTGATACTAGGATTAAAAAATTTAGTTAGTAAGGTGAGAATTGCTTTGCTATATAGCTATATCTAAGAAAGCTTCTAGTCAAATCTTGGATTTATTGATAACCATTTATCTTATCTGCCGTTAGAAAGATGTAATTCAAGCAGCTTATTACTATCTTTGTTAAAGTAAGCGATTAAAACAAAGACTATAAAGTAGGAGAAAATCGCAATGGCTCTTTTAAAACTGGTGGATGCTTATCCCAACTACAGACAAGAAATTTTTGGTGGCGATGACATCAAAGGCTATGATGTCTACACAGAAGGGAATGAAAAAATTGGCTCTGTTTATGATGCTCTCATTGATGAGTCAGGTAGCTTCCGGTATTTCGTGATTGACACAGGGTTCTGGGTTTTTGGCAAGAAAGTCTTAGTCCCTATTGGAAGTGTACAGCTCGATTATGATCGGCATCGCGTGTACGTCACAGGTATGACTAAAGATGAAGTCGAAACCATGCCTGAGTACAATGATGACATGACCATCGACTACAACTATGAAGAACGGGTTAGAGACGTCTTCCGACCGACAACTGCTCAAGCTAGTACAACCGCTGCTAGGGTTGATCGGCCTACCTACGACCACGACACCTACAACTATGACTATGATGCTCCCCTCTACCAAGCCAATGAAGGGAAT
>DATNQP010000254.1:0-5873 GCA_036703965.1 Leptolyngbyaceae cyanobacterium | reverse complement strand
TGATATCCGTTTCGACAAAAATGGCTACGCCTACCTCTCCGACTCGTTCCAAGCAACAATCTGGCGCATTCCTCCTGGCGGCGGTCAACCCCAAATCTGGTTTCAAAACTCTCTACTTGACATTGATTTCGGTCCCAACGGCATAGGCATTGATGCTAAAGCCGCAGAACTCTACTTTGCCCTCACGTTCGACTCCCTCGGTCAAGGGTCTATCTACAAAGTGCCACTGCTAGATCAGCCCACCGCTGAGAACCTGGCACTGTTTCATCAGTACAGTCCTGGATTGGGACCCGATGGCATCGCCTTTGGTGAATCGGGCAAGCTATACGTGGCGCTGGCGGGTTCTAACCAAATTTCGGTGCTACAGCCTGACGGGACAGAAAGTGCGCGTTACTCTGGTCCTGCTATCGACCCGAATAACCCCAACCAACCCCTAATCTGGGCAAATCCGGCTAATATTGCATTCAATGATCAAACGCGATCGCTACTGGTAACCAACCATGCTAGTCTTTTCCCCAACCCCGAACCCTTATTCGGAGTGTTTGAGGTGTTTGTTGACGACGAAGCCGCAAAAGTACCTGAACCGAGTCCAGTAGGCGGACTCTTCCTAACCAGCCTTGTAGCCTTTGGCTTCCGTAAAAGATTCAAGCAAGAGAAATGAAATATTTTTCAGGCTATGACCACTCAACAGCAACTTTTAGAACAGGCTAAACAGGGTGAACCTAGAGCGATCGCTCTTTTAATTGCCAACTCGCTCAAAGCACAGGGGATTGCTGTCAAAGCTAACCTCAAAGGTGATTGTCTGCGGGTGATGTTGGAGTCGTCTCAAGTTCCCAATCAGTCTGCGATGGTCGCTTTTATCCGTCGAGGCATGACCAAGTTGGGGGCGGGATCGATTAAAACCGTTAAGGTTTACGGTAAGCAAGCAGAAGCCTCAACGCCAGCTTGGAACCAAGATATCAACTTGGAAGGCGCGATCGATCTCTCCTCTCCCTCATCCAATTCCCTGCCGCAGATAGCCTCATCGGAAAAAAAATCAACTTCGCCAACCAACAAAGCGCCATCTTCCCAGCCAGTTCATGCCTTTCAAAATTCTTTTTTATATGCATGTTTCCTTTTCCTAGGTCTGATACCCTTGAGTGTCCTAATTTGGTTCGTTGTAATAGCCGTATGGCTGGGAATAAAGTCTCATCCAATAATTGCGATCGCACTGATTAATGTAGTATGGACAGCCATAATCTTTCACTATTTCATGATTTCTATTAGTCCCAAAGGTATCAAAGCCTATGATTTTTTGGGAAGGTATTACTTTGTGGACTGGTCATCGATTACCGGAGTTAGACGTTTCACTTATCGACTGGGGTTAAAATACTTACTCGTATCATCCACGCAATCGCCAAAAACATTATGGGTTCCGCTATTCCTGGCTGAGCGGCATCGATTTGGGCAGTTAGTATCTAAATATGCAGGCACAGAACATACGTTTAGTCAATGCCTCTTCAGTGAATCTAGCCAGAGTCCAACCTTAGAAGAGATTAATGGACAAATCAAAGCAGGATGGTTAGCTGCTTTGATGCTGGGAGGACTCAATCTCTGTATAGGTATCCTTTCTTTCAAGAGTGCATCCATCAGATTTGATTGTATAGTCGATGCCATTATCACCTTTATTTTAGAAAAAAAAATTCTAGATAAAAGTAAAATTGCTGCGGTACTTATGCTTATTTTATACAGTCTATGTAGACTATTTTTTCTATTAGAACTAATAGGTGTTTTAGGAGAAGCTGAAACATATTTGGGAGTAAGACCTTCAATAGGAGGGCTTCCCTTATTTTTGATAATGTCAATAATCTTCATTGGATGTTTTGTTGAGGGAGTCCGGGGCACTTTTGCTTATCACAGGCTGATGGAGTTACAAAATCCTTCCTCTTCCCAGGAAAGTGCATAGGCGTTTCTAGCTTAACCCTGCCAATGAGCGAACCCTAAGTTAATGGAGGAAAGTGAAAGGATAAGACCTGACTAAAGTGTGATCTTTTTGATAAACAAATTAGTCGCTTCTTGAGCGGGAAGAGGACGGCTCAAGAAATAGCCCTGCACACCATCACACTTAGCTGCTCGCAAAAAAGCTAGTTGTTCTTGAGTTTCGACTCCCTCAGCAATCACTTCCAACTTCAGTCCATGTCCTAATGCCACCAGTGCTGTGATAATCGCGGCATCAAAAGAATCCGTCACCAACTCTCGGACAAAGGATTGATCAATTTTCAACTTATCCAAAGGGAAGGATTTGAGAGACGAGAGGGAAGAGTAGCCGGTTCCAAAATCATCCATCGCAATTTGGATTCCCATGCTGCGTAACGTCCGCAACACCGAGATGGTCAAAGATATATCCTGCATCGCAATGCTTTCAGTAATTTCAAGTTCTAGATAACGCGGTTCAAGCTTGGTTGATTCTAGAACTTGAGCAATGGTGTTCACCAAGTTTTTCTGCTGGAACTGACGTGCCGAAAGATTAACCGCCATCCGTACCGGCGGAAATCCTAGGGACTGCCAAGTACGATTTTGAGCACAAGCTGTCCAGAGTACCCATTCCCCAATCGGACTAATCAGACCCATTTCTTCGGCGATGGGAATAAACTGGCTGGGTGAAATGAATCCTGACTCCTGGCTGTGCCAACGAATCAGCGCCTCCATACCCACAATCTCACCACTCTTTAAGTCGATTTGCGGTTGGTAGTACAATTGGAACTCTTGGCGTTCCAGGGCTTTATAAAGGTTGTTTTCCAATACCAGCCGCTCCTGTGCTTTTGTACCAATCGCTGATGTATACAGCTGGTAGTTATTGCGACCCTTCTGCTTGGCACGGTACATGGCGGCATCAGCATTCTTTAGGAGTGTATCAGCGTCTTCCCCATCATAGGGAGCAAGAGCAATTCCCAAGCTTGCCTTAATGTGTAGTTCTTGACCATTAAACTGTAGCGGTGCATTGAGAGTGTCTAGAATCTCCGTAGCAATCTTGGCAGTATCCTCAGCGCGGCTGATTGGCGACAGCAACAATGTAAATTCATCCCCACCCCACCGGGCAAGAATATCCCCACTGCGGAGGCAGCCTGTCAAGCGCTCAGCAACATTTTGCAGCAGCTGGTCGCCTACGGCATGACCCAGGGTGTCGTTAATCGTCTTGAAGCTATCCAAATCAAGAAATACCACAGCTAGCATTTCTCCATATCGATGGGTGTGAGCCAGCGCCAAGGAAAGCCTGTCTTCAAATAACATCCGGTTGGGCAAGCCTGTCAATCGGTCATGGGACGCCTGGTGCTGGAGCATTTCCTCGACGCGCCGTTGCATCACTGCCATGTAAAGATGAATACCTAACGCCTGAGCTAGCTTAATTTCTTCGGGCGTCCACGGTTTTGCCTGTCCTTTTGTAACTTCACGCCATGCTTCAAAGGAGGCACGAGGACGCAGGTTGCGGGCGTCACCATTCCTACGCCCAGCCCATAAGGTTTCAGTTTCGATCTCGCTACGAAAGATGGTTAGGCAACCTACACACTGTTGATGGTATTGGAGAGGCACGATAAGCAGGCTGCGGATCGCACTTCCAGAGAAAGCCGGAACCACAGACTGGAGTAAGGGTTCTGTGTAGAGGTCGGGAATAGTGTAGAGGTGAGAGACTGCTGCACCTGCCCCAGAGTAGCTGGTAGAAGACGAAATCAGGGATTCAGGAGGCGTAAATTCCCAGGTTTCAAGTCCTGCACTTGAAGTGGAGGCTGAATTTTGGGGACTCGCGCTCGCTTGGTTATCGATAACAGTACTAGAGGCAACATTCATCAAGCGTTGCCAAATGCTGGTTTCTTCAATCCAGGGTGGCGTTGGCTGTTCTCCGGTTGTGTAAAGTTGAGCTGCCTGACCTGTGGCATCGGCAGTGATATACAATCTCCCACCAGACCCCTCCAAGGCAAGGACTATTTCTTCTAGAACAGTCTGCCGAATTTTTGTAACTTTTGTAGGGGAGTGAAGCCGACCGCTGATTTGGTTAATCTTCGCTTCGTGCTCGGCTTGAAGGCGTGCGCGGTCGAGGAGATCGGACTGAGCGATCGCAATTGAGACCTGATCGACCAACAGTTGGACAATTTGCAACTCTCGTTCATCATAGTATCGTGGTTCAGAATGGTGACAGGCTAATAACCCCCACAAATTGTGTTGATGCAAAATTGGCACAATCAAAGAAGAATACACCCCCATTGTCGTCAGATAGTCCCGGTGGCAAGGGTCAACTGGATAATGGCGGATATCTTCTCGAACCAAGCTTTTGCCCGTTTCTGGAGAGTCTAACTGGTTAAGTGTCTTGCGACCCGATGTGACATCGACAATTACACGCTGGCGGGCTTTAATAAACAACTCACGGGCAACGGGGGGAATGTCGTCAGCAGGAAACCGTAAACCGAGCAAAGACGGTAAGCGATTGCCATTAATTGACTCGGCAATCACTTCCCCACTCTCATCGGGATTAAATCGGTAAATTTTGACGCGGTCTGTACCCAGAAAGGAACGGATTTCCTGTACTGTCGTTGTCAAAATCTCTTGTAACTCTAAGGACTGGCGAATACGGGTGGTCAACCGATTCAGCAAATTTTCTCGATCTAACGCTTGCTCAACTGGTTGTTTTATCTGGCGATTAACCATCCCGTCAACTCCAAAAAGCGAATTAAGCTAAGATTTCTTGCATTCATAATGAAAGTCGTAGCCTACGATCCTAGGGTAAACGGGTCTTTGCTCCTATATCCGATTTATCGTGGGTGGGGTTATGAGATTTATATACACTTTAATGACAAAAACCAGAGTGGCAAAACCGTCAGTGACAATCTCAAAAGGATTAACTCAATATGAAAGCGATCGCCCAGGAACTTGAAGTAATCATTGGCGACTCTGGCATCTGTGACAGGGAAAACTTGGAACCGGACTGGCAAGAGCGGCTGGCAAGAGCAACTTTACCCCAGAACATTCCCAGCTGCATCGTTTACCCCAGCATATCTGAAGAACTTGCCCGTGTCATGACGCATGCCCACTCGCAACACTGGGGCGTCCTCCCCTGCGGCAGCGGCAGTAAACTAGGCTGGGGAGGTTTGGCTAAGGATATTGACTTGGTCGTTAGTACCCAATGCTTGAACCGCGTAATCGAACATGCCGTTGGTGACTTGACTGTTACCGTAGAAGCTGGAGTCAAATTTGCCGACCTACAAGACCTTTTATTAAAAAGTGGTCAATTTCTGCCTCTCGAACCTGCCTATCCTCAAGACGCGACCCTTGGAGGCATCATTGCTACCGCAGACAGCGGTTCTCTACGTCAGCGGTATGGCGGTGTCCGGGATATGCTACTGGGTATTTCCTTTGTCCGCAGTGATGGACAAATTGCCAAAGCTGGAGGGCGGGTGGTTAAAAATGTTGCGGGTTATGACTTGATGAAGTTGTTCACTGGTTCCTACGGGACCTTAGGGATATTGACAGAAGTCACACTTCGTGCATATCCAGTGCCAGAGGCGGCGGGGACAGTAGTGTTAATAGGGGGTGGTGAGGCGATCGCGTCTGCCACACAAACCTTACTAGCTTCCTCTCTGACACCGACAGCCATTGACTTGCTCTCAACCAAGCTCGTCACCCAACTCGGTATGGGTCAAGGATTGGGTCTAATAGTTCGGTTCCAAAGTGTGGCACAGAGTGTCAAGGAACAGTGCTCTCGATTGCTCGAAGTTGGGCAAACGCTAAATTTGCAAGGCACCCTATATAGCGATGTTGAAGAAGCCAGTCTATGGCAATCATTGCCAGAACAAATCTGGAAAGCCTCACAGCAGCCAGCAATTACCTGCAAAATAGGAGTA
>DATNQP010000253.1:0-17962 GCA_036703965.1 Leptolyngbyaceae cyanobacterium | reverse complement strand
ACCAAGGAAACCCAACATCTACTCTGATTCGCTGACCAACTCACTCGGTTCGCCAGGATAAAAACTATTGTCTAAAATTTCATTAAAACTGTAGGGACACATCTTGGGAAACGTTTGCTCTGGCAAGTTAGTTTCTCCCATGGCTAGATCTCTGCCATTCTCGTAGGCTTCTGGCAATGCCTCCTCAAGGTAAGGCTTTAGGCTTGGGTTATCTTTCAGTAACCGTAACGTATCACGGCGCTGCACACGAATCGTTGCCAGCCAACTACGGCTACGCATCGAGGATTGGTACTCCCATTTCAGCAAATGACCAATCAAAACGCTCAACCGATTTCGCAGTTCTTGGCGTTCCTGTTTGCCCAAAGATTCAATCTCCTCAATCAGATTGAGCACGTCAAGCTGACTCCACTGATGTTTGCTCAGTAAAGACGCTTGTTCCTGTGTCCAGGCGTAGAAATCGATTTCATAGAGGCTTGGTGCAGGCATTACTGTTTGGGGGTTTGTTTCCGGCACACGCATCAAGATTTTCCAACCTAAATGTCTCCATTGTAGGAGTGACTTCCACAGGAGCGTCAGCGAGGCGTTAGCTAGAGCGCTGGTTATAGCAAAAGGCAGAGGGCATAGGGCAGCACTTCGACACGCTCAGTGACCTGGCAGAAGGGATGCATATTGAGGGGTTAAGGTTTCAGTATTTGGCGAGAGTCAAGAGTTGCCTTGGCGACTGCTATAAAATTACAGATGCTCAGACTGGTGAGTGAGTGTTGACTTCTTTGGAACTGGAACAACGAGCTACTCAAGCTGAGAAACGGGTGGCAAGATTGGAGCAGTTTTTGCGATCGCAAGGAACCGATCCTGATCAAGTTGAATGAATAAATGCGATCAAATTTAATTGCGAATTGCTGATGAACGTTAAAACCACTAAACAATTACCCATTCCACCTTACTTTGATACCGCCAAGGTAGGGGAAGTCTGGCGAGTACCCTATCAAGTTAGAGCAATGGAAGCCAGGGACTGGGCGAAACAGCACAATATCCAACCTGCTGCTGAAGACAAAACCCGTGTTTGTCTATTGTTAATCGACGTTCAAAATACCTTTTGCATTCCCGACTTTGAATTATTCGTCGCTGGTAAATCTGGAATAGGGGCTGTAGAGGATAATGTCCGGCTGTGCGAGTTTATTTATCGCCATCTGGGAGTGATTAGTGCGATCGCTCCCACGATGGACACTCATACAACAATGCAGATTTTCCATCCCATATTTTGGGTTAATGAAGCAGGTGAACATCCCACTCCCGCTGCTACTCTTATCACCCCTGAAGATATCCAACAAGACAGATGGAAAGTAAACCCAGCGATCGCTAACAGCATTGCTGGAGGCGACTATTCAAATCTAGCTACACATGTACTGCATTATGTCAAGCAACTCAGTGACGCTGGCAAGTATCCGCTGACGATTTGGCCTTATCATTCCATGTTGGGCGGTATTGGTCACGCCCTGGTTTCTGCGGTAGAGGAAGCGCTATTTTTTCACTGTATCGCTCGGAACAGCCAGACGAGGTATGAAATTAAGGGTGACAATCCCTTAACTGAAAACTATTCAGTGCTGCGTCCGGAAGTGATAGAGGACGTTAGTGGAAGCCCTCTTGCCCAGAAGAATACAGGCTTGATTCAGCACCTCTTGGAGTTTGACGCTGTCATTATTGCAGGGCAAGCGAAGAGTCACTGCGTAGCTTGGACGGTTGCGGATTTGTTGACAGAGATTCAGGAAAAAGACGCTACTCTTGCAAACAAGATATATCTGCTGGAAGATTGTACTTCGCCGGTGGTGGTGCCAGGAATAGTAGACTACACAGAGCAGGCAGAGGAGGCGTTCGGGCGCTTTGCAGCCGCTGGGATGAATTTGGTGAAGTCAACGGATGCGATAGAAACTTGGTTGTGAGATGCCAGCGGTTCAGATACCCAACTTCTTAAATAAGTCGGGTATCTCGTCTTAACGAATCATTTAGGACTGCTATATACCTACCTAACTGTTAACCTCATTCAACCGTGACTCTCCAAACCGATCCATCCAGCCTTCTAGATAGGCTCGATTTTGGTCTTGTTGCTCTGGATTGGTCGTGTTGAGAGGATAAGGTGCCAACCCTACAATTGCGGCTGTGGTAACACAGAACATCGACTTCTGGAAACTTATGCAAATCTGCACCCGCAAGTCATCCTCACCCCGACGCGATCGCTGATAGATATCCTTGAGATAGTCAGGAAGATAATGACGCATATCCTGCATCAACAGTGTTGGCGGAATCCCTGCACCCCCAATTGGTAGAGGGTCAGCATACAACGCCCCATAAGCAAATCGACTTTGATCTGGGGAAATTTCACTCACCTGAGCATTGTAGGAAACCGTACCTCGGAACGGTGTTCCCCGGAAGAAAACGGCCTCTACATAAGGTACCGCCGTATCCATGAGAAACGTCAAGCCAGCGGATTTGGGAATGATTTCATACGCCTGGCCCCGAATCTTTGCTGCATAAGTAATGGGTACATTCGCGTTTTCCACTAAACCCGCACGAACATGCTCCACCACATCGGCAATCGAGGTAATTTTCCCCTGGTCATACCGGTCAGACAACTCAATGAACATATCACTCATCACCCGCCAGAATTGACCCAGTCCACTGTAATAGGCAAGCTGGCGCACTTGTTCTGACAAAAAGTCTGGAAATAGCCAGTTGAGTACCTGCATCAGGGGGTTCCCCCCGAACCTTGCCTGAATAGCTAAGGCACATCGCTTATCAAATTCTGGTGAATCCACATAAGCATCCAAACCACCGCCCCCATGCCAGAACATGGCTTTCATGCAGTATTCGGCGTACTCAAAATTAATTCGGTCATGCCACCAATGACGCAGTAACTTCTCTGGTGTGACTTCCCCATTAAAGTATTTAAAAAAGGGAAGTAATACTAAAAATTGATTTTCTGCAATGTAGTTAAGATTACGGGAGTAGGCATCCAGAACAATGCCGTAGCTTTTTAGAATTCCGACAACCTCCGGAACATTTTCGGGTGTGTCTGGCAGTAAGGCACCACCAGCAATCAGCCGTTCAATATAGGTTTCCAGAGGATGAATACGGCGCTTTTTTTTGCTAAGTACCATTTAAATTCTCTTGCTCAAACATTTTTATAAAGCCGCTTTTACGAAGAAGAAGTTCAGGAGGTGCAGGAGTTGTAGGAGTTCAGGATGAACTCCTTTTAGACTGGTTCCTTACAATTGGTAAAAATTCTTGCCTGTATAGTGGGCGACATCAGAAATTACAATTGGCTCCTTCTTAAAACCCCATCCCTTTATAGGCAGGTTCATTCTGAACTCCTGAACTTCTGTATTCTGAACTCCTTTCATAGCAGGTTCTCACATTGCCTTGTCAGATGATTGAAGAGCAACAGTCGGTGGTGTAGTAACCATTGCAGCTGTCGTCATCTCTGAAAGCCGAATCAGCCATCCCGGTTGTATTCCCAGGATAACGATCAAAATCGCTAAAACAATCCCTGGCATACGCTCCTCCCACTGCACTTTTGGCAGATTGATCACCTGGATAGACAGACGCCCAAAAAAGGCCCGGTCGAGCAAAATTAAGAGGTAAACAGCAGTTAAGCCAGTACCGAGCATGCAAAGAAGAGTTTGTACCGGAAATACCGGAAAACTACCCCGAAATACCAGAAATTCGGAGATGAACCCTACCATTCCAGGGATTCCCGCGCTTGCCATTACCCCCACTACCATTAGGCTACCAATCACGGGTAAGCCTCGTTCTGGGTTGAGTAGACCATTGAGGACATCCAAATCCCGTGAGCCAGTCTTTTTATAAACGATGCCTACCAGCAAAAACAGTAGTGCTGATATCAAACCGTGACTCACCATCTGAAGGACGGAAGCGGCTAGGGAGAGCGGTGTGGCGGCGGCGGCGGCAAGGAGAATGTAACCCATGTGAGCCACAGAACTATAGGCCACCATTTTTTTCATATCTCGCTGAGCGATCGCATTGAAGGCACCATACAGTACACTGACTACTGCCCAAATTGCCAATCCAGGAGCCAGAACTGCCCAAGCATCAGGAAACAACCCTAACCCAAAGCGCAACAGACCATACGTTCCCAATTTCAGCAACACACCCGCGAGCAATATAGAAATTGGTGTTGATGCCTCAACGTGGGCATCTGGCAACCAGGTATGGAACGGCACCAAGGGAATCTTTATGCCAAAGCCAACCAAAATCGCTCCGAGGAGCAGTAATTGCTGGGTTTGTGGCAGTGAAGACACGAGAGCGACAGTATCTACGTAAGCAAAGCTATTTGCCCCACTCAAAAACACAACGCCCAGGAATGCCACCAAAATTAGCGCTCCTGAAACTGCTGTATACAGGAGAAACTTTGTTGCCGCATAGCCCCGTCGCTGCCCTCCCCAAATTGCAATCAACAAATACAGTGGAATCAGTTCCAGTTCATAAAACAGGAAAAACAACAGCAAATCTTGAGCCAGGAAGGCACCGGCAACCCCTGCATTCAATAACAAAATCAACGAGTAATATAACCGAGACCGATCAAGCGTTTTATCGGTGCTATAGAGGGCAATCCCGGTGAGCAAACCATTTAGCACCAATAACGGCAAAGATAGCCCATCCACCCCTAAACTGTAGGTCAAACCTAAAGCATCAATCCAGCGCAGATTCTCCTGAAACTGCTGACTCACAGTAGTAGGGTTAAACTGCAATAGCAGTACAACTGACCAAATAAACACACCCATAGTAACTGCCAGTGCGACTTGACGGGCTGCCTTAGATGTGACAGTTCCTGGCCAAAACCCCACAAGCGCGGCACTGAATATTGGTACCCAAATCAAGGCACTCAGCATAAATTAAATAGTCTCCTTCTTAATCGTTGTTTACTGTTTGTTGTCTGCTAATAACCAATAACGAACAACCAACAACCAATGACTACTGACCGCTCAATAATGTCCACCGCTCCAAAGACCACTGACTCAACGACCATTGACTCAACGGCCAAATCATTAAAAGAGCTAAAATGCTGACTCCCAGCAAGATAGTTAGTGCATAAAACTGTGTCTTACCCGAAGTGTTGTACTTCAAGCTCTGACCACTAATAACGGTGACAAGGCCAACCAAATTGACGAATCCATCGACGACATATCGATCAATCCATGCCGTGATTTTAGAGAATAAGTCAACGGCAAAAACCACAGTTACGCGGTAAAGTCGATCAACGTAAAAGTCATATGCCAATAAGTCTTGTACAAATTTCAAGGGAATGAGAACCGACCTCGACCAAGTTCTAGGCAAGTAAATGACTGCCCCTAAACTACAACCCAGTAGGCTAGAGCTGATTAATAGCAGCTGGCTTGTCTGAATGAGGTACTCGTACTTTGAGGGAGGCAACAGTGATAGTTGCTGTAGTAAAACAGGCGTCATCAGTGTCACTACGGTTAATATCACCATTGGTAATGCCATTGGCCAATCCACCTCTGGTACCCGACGTGTCTTTGGCTGAGGGTTGCCTAAGAAAACCAGACGAAACACGCGGGTTAAACCAAAGGCTGTGATGGCGTTGACTAAAAGGAAGATTGCCACTAGCCAGGGATGGTCAACCCAAAAGGCGTTAATTCCTTTACTTAGCGCCCAGTAGCCTCCTAGCGGCAACAGTCCAATTGAACCAGCGGCACCCACCACAAAAGCACTGGTGGTTGCAGGCATCCGGGACCACAAGCCCCCCAGTTCGGTGAGGTTTTGGTTGTTGGTAGCGAGAATGACTGAGCCAATGCTCATAAACAGCAACGCTTTGGCAACAGCATGAGCAAGCAGCAACCCGGCGGCAACATCAGCACGCTGCATTCCAATGGCGATAAACACTAGACCCAGCCAAGCACTGGTGGTATGGGAGAGCGATCGCTTAATATCAATTTGGGCGATCGCGACAAAGGAAGCCCCAATTGCTGTCACTGTTCCAATTACTATTAGGGCAGATAAGGTCACTGAGGACAGCGCTAAAATTGGCAGAAGCTTAATCAGTACATAAGCACCGCACCCCACGACCAAAGAGTTCCGCATCACTGAAGCCGGGTTGGGTCCCTCCATTGCCTCATCGAGCCATAAATGCAGGGGGAATTGGGCACATTTACCAATGGGTCCAGCAATCAACGCTAACCCCAGCAACGTTGCCGTCAAAGGTGGTAAGTTTGCAGTAGCTGCCCACTCATACAAGTCGGGAAAGTTTAAGCTTCCTGCTAAAGTCGCTAGCGTCACGACCCCCATCAAAAGGATGATGTCTCCCACCCGCTTCGTTAAAAAGGCATCTCGCGCCGCCGTCACCACCAAAGGCTGAGCATACCAAAAGCCCACGATTAGATAGGTGCTTAGGGTAAGCATCTCCAATAGGGCATAGCTGAGGAATAAGGAATCACTGAGAGTGATACCACTCATTGCCCCCTCGAAAAATCCCGTTAAGGCAAAGAAGCGAGCTAGCGCCCAATCTTTCTCCATGTACCCCAGAGCGTAAAGTTGCGCCAACAGACTTAAGCTGGTAACAACCTCCATTGCTCCAGCACTGACTGGGGAAATTTCTATCGCTAAAGATAAATCTAAATCAGCAACATGAAGCCAGTGAAACACTAACTCTTTCGCTGGCTGGTTCAGTGCTGACCCTAAGATAAACCAGCCATGAACACATGCCAATATCGTCATCAAAAGGTTAAAGTAAGCGGCTGGTCGGGGTCCCGTGCGACGAATCACCCCTGTTGCCCAAGGAAGGGTTAAAATTGCACCAATTAGACCATAAAAAGGCACTATCCAAATTGTCTGAGTGAGAAACTCAGTCATCACACTTTCATACCTCACAATTTAATTAAAAATCAATCAAAAAAAAAGTCAGTGTCTTTTCAAGGAAACAGAAAGCTATTGTTCTTCTTAAACTCAAAGTTTATTTCTTATTGTTATCCACTTTTGATTTTTTTAGGTTTATTATCTAATTTATTTTGTAAAAAAACTTTCGGATGTTACCTCCTAGTTTTTCCTTACTTAACCGTCAAAAATTAGAGTTTTTGTTTATACAAGTAACTCTAATCAAACCTATAAAACCAACTTATAACATTAAAGTCGGTATTCCCAGCACCTTTGGCTTCTAGAGTCAAGGTTTCCTTGGTAATCCGTGTCGTCTTTCCTTGAGCTGCAATTGTCAAGACTTAGGGGTGCTAGCCTTCTAGTTTATAGAAAGGTTATAAAAAAATTATAAAACAAAAGCAACCATTCTCAAGAACGGTGAATTTTCGTTAAATCACATAACTGATGAACCCCGATTGTTAAGTTTTTTTAACCTCTCTCATTGAAAATTATTATAATAATTTATATTGATTAAGTATGCCAAGGTTCTCTATGCTTGGTTTAGCTCTTAATGCGAGAGCTTTCTCAAGCTAAAAAATGGGTACGTCGTCCATTTTTTGCTCAAAACTGATTTGCATACTTGTATTTGACTAATCCACCAGGAGAAAAGCGCAATGCCAATTGCTGTGGGAATGATTGAAACTAAAGGCTTTCCAGCTGTTGTAGAAGCAGCCGACGCGATGGTGAAAGCGGCCCGTGTTACCCTTGTGGGCTATGAAAAAATTGGTAGCGCTCGTGTGACAGTCATTGTCCGGGGAGATGTCTCAGAGGTTCAAGCCTCGGTAGCTGCTGGCGTTGAATCAGTTAAGCGGGTCAATGGGGGTGAGGTCGTGTCAACCCACATTATTGCTCGTCCTCATGAAAACTTAGAGTACGTGCTGCCGATTCGTTACAGCGAAGCGGTTGAGCAGTTCCGTGCCTACTAGCCTCTAGCGTTGGGCTTTTCAAAGCTGTCGAATACTGACTTTTAACAAAAAGCCAAAGGCTTAGTTCGCTTGACCTCACTTGCCTCTGGCCTAAGAACACTTCTCTAAACAACAGAATCTTGGAGTAAAACTCATGTCAATCGCCGTCGGAATGGTAGAAACTTTAGGCTTTCCCGCTGTCGTTGAAGCCGCAGATGCAATGGTGAAAGCAGCTCGTGTCACCCTTGTGGGTTATGAAAAAATTGGTAGCGGTCGAGTGACCGTCATTGTCCGGGGGGATGTCTCGGAAGTCCAAGCCTCAGTAGCGGCTGGGGTTGACAACGTGAAGCGGGTGAATGGGGGTCAGGTCTTATCCACCCATATTATTGCTCGTCCCCACGAGAACCTGGAGTACGTTCTGCCGATTCGTTACACCGAAGATGTTCAGCAGTTCCGCGAGAGCACGAATGCTATCCGCCCGATGAACCGCCCGTAGGATCATCAATGCAAATTGCCAAAGTCCGTGGCACAGTTGTCAGCACTCATAAAGAACCGAGTCTTAGAGGCGTTAAATTCCTCTTATTGCAATTCCTGGATGAGGAGGGGCAGCTGCTGCCCAAATACCAAGTGGCAGCGGATACTGTCGGTGCAGGAATGGATGAGTGGGTGCTTGTGAGCCTTGGCAGTGCCGCCCGTCAGGTGGGTGACAGTGAGAAGCGTCCCATCGATGCCATGGTAGTAGGGATTATTGACACGGTTAGTGTAGATAATCACGTTCTCTACAGCAAGAAAGATCAATATCGGTAGTAGGTGGCGGGAGTGGTAACGTTGGAAAGTTAGAAGCGGTCTAAGGACACGCAAGCACTTACAAAGGCGGCAGTTGCTTGATTGTCTCGTTGTCTAAATCGCTCAACCATCACCTTTCCCACCTGCAACGCTTCAAGCTTATTGCTTACGCTCGTGTATCGCTTTTTCAGATAGGAGGAGACATCTATGGCAGTCGGCAGCTACGCGGCTCCCCCGACCCCTTGGTCGAAAAGTTTAGCGGAACCCAAAATTCATGAAACTGCCTATGTACATTCTTTTTCTAACATTATTGGGGATGTGCAGATTGCGGCGAATGTAATGGTTTCCCCCGGAACCTCTATTCGAGCCGACGAAGGGGGGTCATTTTACATTGGCGAGGGTACAAACATTCAAGATGGGGTTGTGATTCATGGCCTCGAAGAAGGTCGGGTGATTGGAGATGACCAGCAGAATTACTCAGTCTGGATTGGGAAAAATACTTCCATTACCCACATGAGTCTAATTCACGGTCCGGCTTATATCGGGGATGATTGCTTCATTGGCTTTCGCTCCACGGTGTTCAATGCGCGGATCGGAAGAGGCTGTATCGTGATGATGCACGCCCTAGTTCAGGATGTGGAGATTCCCCCCGGTAAATATGTGCCTTCAGGGGCGGTGATTAATAGCCAGCAACTCGCTGACCGGTTGCCAGATGTCCAGGATGAAGATAGGCAATTTGCTAAACATGTTGTGGTTAGCAATGATGCGTTACGGACGGGCTATCAATGTGCCGCAGATGAAGCTTGTATTGCACCCATCCGGAATGAGAGTGCCTCACAGTCTAAATCTAATGGTGATGTGCAAGGTGACAGCTTTGCTTCACGCCATGTCAATAGTTCTCACAATTCATATAGTTCCATGTCTTCGAGTACAGGATTAAATTCAGACGTCCGCGAACAAGTCCGTCAACTGTTATCCCAAGGTTATCGGGTTGGTGCAGAGTATGCCGATGAGCGCCGCTTCCGCACAAGTTCTTGGAAGAGTGCCACCTCGATTCACTCCGACAGAGCATCGGAAGTGATGGAGGCATTAGAAGCAACACTTGCCGAACACAGGGGCGAGTATGTGCGACTAATTGGAATTGACCCTAAGGCTAAGCGTCGAGTCACCGAGGAAATTATCCAAAAACCGGGTGATAAGGGTTCCAAGTCCAATAACACCCCGACAGCGCCTCGTGCTAGTTACGGCACGGCAACGTCTCGCAATAACAGCTCTGCTCAGGCATCCAGTACGGGATTAAGTTCAGATATTCGTGAACAAGTCCGTCAACTGTTAGCCCAAGGTTATCGGGTTGGTGTGGAGTATGCCGATGAGCGCCGCTTCCGCACAAGTTCTTGGAAGAGTGCCACCTCGATTCACTCCGATCGAGCATCGGAAGTGATAGAGGCATTAGAAGCAACACTTGCCGAACACAGCGGCGAGTATGTGCGACTGATTGGGATTGACCCTAAGGCCAAGCGTCGAGTCACCGAGGAAATTATCCAAAAACCGGGTGATAAGAAGCTGCAACCGAGCGCTCAGTCTTCCGAAACGAATGGCAAAAGCTGGAACAGCTCTAACTACACTGCCAAGACAGCAGATTCCTCAAAACCTCACAGTTCAAAGCACTCCGGCATATCCTTGAGCAAGGACACTGTTGAGAAGGTGCGTCAGCTCTTGGCCCAAGGCTACAAAATTGGTACAGAACATGCTGATAAGCGCCGATTCCGCACGGGTTCGTGGCAAACTTGTAGTCCAATCGAATCCACGCGGGAGTCGGAAGTGCTTAACGGTCTAGAAGGATGCTGTCTTGAACATACTAATGAGTATGTGCGGCTGATTGGCATTGACCCGAAAGCCAAACGGCGCGTCTTGGAGACAATTATTCAACAGCCTAACTAAAGAGATTTGAGTTTTTAGCTCTTAGTTGTTAGATGAGCCTACCCTCTAACAACTAACAACTAACAACTAACAACTTTTTGGACGTTCCCAGATGCTAAAAGCTCGGTTCCATAAGAATGCAATTGCCGACACTACCCTTAATTAGTAACTCTCATGTCTACGTGGAAGGCGATGTGAGCATCGATCCTAGTGCAGCGATCGCAGCGGGGGTAATTTTGCGAGCGGCTTTCGACAGTAAAATTATTATTGCTGCTGGTGTCTGTATCGGCATGGGGTCAATCCTTCATTCTCACCAAGGGACTCTGGAAGTGGAAGCTGGTGCGAATCTCGGTGCGGGTGTTCTGGTCGTTGGCAAGGGCAAAATTGGAGCGAATGCCTGTATTGGTTCTGCAACAACCATTTGGAACAGTTCCATTCAGTCTGGGCAAGTGGTGCAAGCGGGATCGGTGGTTGGAGATAGGGGGCGTCAAATTACTGACGTCTCCTCGACATCCACCAGCACAACTAGCTCTGATGCCCCAGACCCTTCAGTCGTATCGACTAATACAACAAGTAAGGAGTCTCTCAACGGACAACTTGCTCCCACAAGCGCGGTGGAGTCTAGTAGCACAGCCAACGAAGACTCCCCAACCGAGGCAAAAGTGGAAGAACCGAACTTAGAAACGGGAACATCCGTTTATGGGCAAGGTAACCTGAACCGACTCCTAAAGACCCTGTTTCCTTACACCACTCCATCTCTCAACCCTCCACCCGAAGACGGTTAGATTAATGAGTTGTTAGTTTTTAGTTGTTAGTTTCTAGACTGGATACAAAGCTAACAATTGACAGCCGACAACTAAAGGGAGATCGCAGCTATGGAGTCCTATAAACATGAAATTGTTCGCCAAGACCCGTTGAAACAACACAATACCTTCAGCGATCACTCTCGCCAAACTCGCGGCCGCCAAACCTCCTTGGGATTGGTCTCTACTATCAGTTTTCCCGTCATTGTTAGCACAGCGGATGCCATGCTCAAATCTGCTGGAGTGACACTCATCGGATACGAAAAAACTGGTAGTGGTCACTGTACCGCCATTGTTCGGGGCGCGATCGCTGAGGTTCGGATTGCTGTTCAAGCCGGTGTTGAGCACGCTAAACAAGAAGGTCACCTGCTCTCCTCTCTCGTCCTGCCACGACCCTTCCCCAATCTGGAAGTTATATTTCCCATCGGCTCTCACCTCCTCGATCAGGCTCAACAGAACAATCAGTCTCGCATTAGTAATCAAGCCATAGGTCTGTTGGAAACACGGGGATTTCCGGCGATGGTAGGTGCAGCCGATGCCATGCTCAAGGCAGCCGATATCCAGTTGACAGCTTACGAAACCATTGGAGCGGGTTTATGTACTGCCATTATTCGGGGTGCTGTGGCAGATGTCGCTATGGCATTACAAGTCGGGATTGTCGAAGCGAGTCGAATTGGTGAACTCGTTGCTGTTACAGTAATTCCTCGACCGCTAGAGGATTTGGAGAGAACTCTACCGGCAGCGAGTTGTCTAATTGAGGAACAACCCCAACCTCTAATGATACCCGTTGAGGTTAAGGAAGCCGAAAAGGAACTGATAGAACTACCGGATTTAGGAAAGCTGCCACTTCATATCAAAGAGCAATGATTGAGTAACCTGATGATTTCAAGTAGGGGTAGCTCAATTGACTGCCATAAAGGTGAATTTGTCTTTCTTTTAGAGCTTTATAAGCAAAGAAAGCGTTGCACAAAGCCAGAGTAGATGGGAAGGTAAACCAACCTGAAAAATATAAGATTTTATAGACTGGTAACCCTCTGAACATACAACCTGGTAATTGTGCAACGCTAGATGGAAGGAAGACTGTCACTTGTTCCAGTTAGGTGAAATCATAACCTGGAATGTTAATAGTAAAATACCTCATTATTGATGATTGTCATAGAAAATAATCTATATCCCTAAAGGAGAAGTATTCGTGAAGCAAGCCACGCTGCACCAGTTAAAGGTATTTGAAGCGGTCGCTCGGCATAATAGCTTTACACGAGCAGCAGAGGAACTATTTCTCACCCAACCCACCGTCTCGATGCAGGTAAAGCAGCTGACGAAAGCGGTTGGGATGCCCCTATTTGACCAAGTGGGCAAGCGTCTGTCTCTGACACAAGCTGGGGAGGAACTTGTCAAGACGTGCCGCGAAATTTTTGAAAATTTAGACCAGTTGGAGATGACTGTGGCAGACCTCAAAGGTTTGAAACAGGGACGGCTCCGTTTGGCTGTGATTACAACGGCAAAATATTTTGTTCCCCGTTTATTAGGTCCCTTTTGCCAGCGTTATCCAGGAATTGATGTTTCTCTCCAGGTCACAAACCACGAATATATACTCAATCGCCTGGGCGAGAATCTGGACGACCTCTATGTAATGAGTCAACTCCCGGAAAATATTGAGATTACCTGTAAACCAATTCTAGAAAACCCCTTGGTTGTGGTGGCACGGGTCGATCATCCCCTGGCTAAGGAAAAAAATATCTCCCTCGAACGTCTTGCTGCTGAGCCTTTTATTATGAGGGAACCTGGCTCAGGCACGCGCAAGGCTGTGCAAAATCTGTTCGATGAGCATAAAATTTTACTGAAAGTGCGCCTCGATTTGGGGAGTAATGAAGCGATTAAGCAAGCGATCGCGGGCGGTTTAGGAATTTCTATATTATCGGCTCATACCTTAGCGCTGGAAGGTTCTAGCAGTCAGCTGACTATTTTGGATGTCGAAAAATTTCCCATCGAGCGTTATTGGTATGCTGTCTACCCAAGCGGCAAACAACTGTCTATTGTCGCTCGTACATTCCTTGAATATCTGTTGACCGAAGGGAAGGAGATTACTGAAAAGACAGCTGCCCAAAAGGTTGTTAGCTTAACCAACTATAGCTTTACTACAACACCTAACGTTGAAAACTCCGGGGATCGAGAGCATCCCGCAGACCATCCCCCAGTAGATTAAACGCTAACACGGTTAGGACAATCAGCAGTGCCGGAGGCCAAATCAACCAAGGCTGTAGCACTAGAATTGAAGCATTTGTCGCCAGTGAAAGGAGATTCCCCCAGGAAGGGTCAGGTTGTTGAATGCCAAGACCAATCAAGCTCAGCACTGATTCTGCCCCAATGTAGCTAGGAATCGCCAGTGTTGCGTTGATAATCACATAAGTCGCTGTCTGGGGCAAAACATGGCGAACAATGATGTAAAACGGGTTAGCCCCCATGGCTTTCGAGGCCTGGACAAATTCCCGCTCCTTGATAGACAATACCTGACCTCGAATCACCCGTGCCAACCCAGACCAACCGATGAATGAGGTAATCAAGACAATTAATAAAAACCGCTGGGCACTTGTCAGTCCTGGTGGCAGCACAGCGGCAAGCGCTACCAGTAGGTAAAGACTAGGAATGGTCATCAGCACTTCTACCAGGCGCATCAATATAGCGTCTACCCAGCCCCCGAAATAGCCGGAAATTCCTCCAACCAAAAGACCCAGGGGAAAAGAGATGGCAACCCCGACCAGACCAATGCTGAGGCTAATCCGACCTCCATGCAGGAGACGAGTGAACTGATCTCGACCCTGTTCATCTGTCCCTAACAAATTAATTTTGCCTTCACCCACCGTGCCGAACAGGTGCAGGTTAGCAGGAATTCCCCCAAACACTTCTACTTCGTCGAATTTGGGTCCTATCGGTAGACGAATCTGAAACAGATTGTAGGTTTGACCTCTAACAAATAAGCCTATCGGCGAGGGTTTTGTGCGGTCTACAATCAGTTTGCGATCGCCTGTCTCTAAATCGGTTGGTCCTTGGGTGGTGGGATAAACGTGCGGTCCACTAAACTGTCCTGTCTGGTTACGCCAGTAAATTTGGGTGGGTGGCAACAGGGAACCATTCTGCTGTGAGACATAAGGGTCATAGGGAGCAACAAAATCAGCCGCTATGACAGCCACATAAAAAATGAGTAGTAGCAATGCCCCCAAACGTGCAAGTGGGTTCTTCTTTAGTTTCTGCCACCAGTTCATGCCGTTAAACCCTCGTTTGCTCTTCGCCCATAATAAAGGATGAAAATTTTTCTTCCCTTCCCTATTGCCCTGTCCTCAACACCCAGTCCCCAATCCCTCTAGGAATGAAGCTGTTGTGCTAGTTGTCTATGTTCCTCTTCTTTTTCTTCATGTTCGACAACAAACACATTCGAGTAGAGGTTGGCAACAATTTGTTTACCTTGTAGCGTCAATGATAAGTAGCGCAGAGCATCGTGGATATAAGGATAGACGCCATTCCAGTAGAACTTAGAATAGTTCCGCCGCAAATCTCCAGGGTGCCGGTACCCTAATGCTTTGTTGACTCCCGTTTCTTCAAACTCGTAGAACAAAGCACTAACTTTCTTAAGATAGCGCGGGTCACTCAGCTGACCAATTAAGTCAGAAGCACGAATTAATCCAGGGTAGTTGACTGTATCTCGATGATCTCCCTCTTTTGGGACAGGGAAACGAGTCAGTTCAATATTGCGCTTAATTAACTCAGCGTCGATCAGCTTGTGACCACCAAACCGCTCATCAGTAAATAGTTTTGCCCGATCCACATGATAAGGAGTCAGGGCAGCATCCGAAGCTCCTGGTGGCAGATAAACCTTCTCTCCATTTTGACCCGTCGCGTAGAGTCTTTCCGTTTCTTGGTCGCCGCGACACACTCCCTTGACATAGCCAATGTCATGGCAGACCAGAGAAATGATAAAGTGCAACCAATCTTCTGGCGTTACTCCACCTTCACGGATATGTCGTCCCCGCAAAATCTCCTGTCCAACCAACGTAACGAGGATGGAGTGTTCGACATTGTGATAAAGGGCATCACTGTTAGCAATGTTTTCCATTGCCATACTTCCAGCCCAGGCAATAATGTCTTCGTGATCCGTTTTCAGCCCTCCGTAAGTCCGATGGTAGCCTTCCCGAAGTTTTTGAACAAATGAATTAATTAGAATCTCAGTTGCGTTAAACATCCTTGGTACTCGTTCGTACTGAGTGCAATGTATTCAAGGCATTGCTAAATCGTGGTAACCCCTTGGGAGAAGGCTATTGGTACTTAAACCTCTTCCTCCTCAACCCTTTGGAGGTGCAATGCCATAAGAGAGCGAAGGGGAAGTACTTAGCTTTGACCTCAGCGGCACGGAACAGTAGACAACTTCTTTACACCTTATGTACACCTTACAGGATGCGATAAAATCTTGCTGATGGCTTCCTTTTGCATTACAACAGCTGTGTGTTTTACGTCACACGTTGTTGCTTGAGTGAACAACAAATCGTTCGACATTAATGCACATAAGAGTTTTGGGAGAAATTAAGAAATAATTAAATATTTTTAGATTGGGAGCCAGCTATGTTTTTCGACGGTTCCCGGCTATAACTCTGTAGGGTGCTTTCTTTGATGCGGCTGTGGCAGAGCATCACACCATTGAATCAGTCACTACGGACAGACAACACTAATTCCTAAATATTGTATAATATTAGATGGTCTTATTTTTAGACCTATCCTGCGGGTGTAGTTCAGTGGTAGAACGTCAGCTTCCCAAGCTGAATGTCGTCGGTTCGAGTCCGATCATCCGCTTAGAGAATCTGAACATTGTCTTGGGAAGCTGACGTTCCTTTCAATCTCTCCCTAAAGTAACAAGGCTAAGCTTCGGTATATAAAAAATTGCGATCGCATTTCATCTAATTATCCTTCAACCCACTTATAGGCGGGAGGGTTGATGAAACTCTAAGATTAATCGTTTTAATGGACCATCAACATAATGGCTTTCAACCCACCCAGAGGCGGGAGGGTCGATGAAACCTCAGGGCGAACCATCTATGATGAGGCTTACTGGTACTTTCAACCCACCCAGAGGCGGGAGGGTCGATGAAACTTCAGAGGAGTTGCAATTGGTTCGTGAGGTGGAAAACTTTCAACCCACCCAGAGGCGGGAGGGTCGATGAAACCGCGCCCGCTGAAACCCGTGTCTACACAAGCTGACAAATACATTACTGTCGGCTGATTTTAAATTGTTCATTTGAAGCCTTTCTCCGAGAGAAAGCTGACTTTTGTAAAAGTCTCAAACCAATACTAGACAAGGGTTTTGAACTTCTGACGACTAACCGGGAAATTTGCCCCCGCTTTGAGCCGTCAAAAAAAGATTAGGGAGGATTCCTTCTTGCTCGAAGGCGGTTGCGTAGTTGCCACGACACGTACTCCTGTATCCTTATAACCAGAGGCGTGAACCACTGTTATAAAAACATTGCCCCTTGATGCTAGGCGCGACCCTGCACCGTATCTACGAAAAAATTCCGTAGAAGGAACGTCGATTACAGAGCAAGCTCTGCTCCCGACGTGTCTCTCTTCTCTACAGAGCGTGAGAGACGCGGACAACTACCAAGGGCGGAAAGCAATTAAACTGCCCTTACACATATAGCAGTCGCCAAAGCTGTTAGGACAAGTTGGTGATAGCTGCTTACAGTAGCAATATTCTGTGAGTTAATCAGTGTCCTAAGCTGCTTGTCCGTTGCTATATCATCTGTTCTCAGGGAACGAGACGCGCTATTGACATTCATATTATCTTGTCAAGGTACAAATGCTTTATTGATTAAGTCATGAAGTTTTGACATTGCACAAAGATAGAGCAATGGCTATGGCTTTTTGCTCCAACTCGATTCCAGAGGGCTGTTGCCGGATAACAACAGCTATACCCTCGGAAGAAGCACACTCCTTGATGCAATCAGATAGTCGGCTGTAACTCCAGGAATGGAAGCTAGCCCGATAGCCCTTGCCATATTCCTTCTGGCGCTCCTTCTCATTGGGAAACAGGCGCTCGGCTCTGGCTCGAATATCACTTTCAACACTTTCACGAATGCCCTTTAATTGTGGGATGGCAATAGTCCCTGCTTTTCGTTGAAGGGCAAGCTCGACTATCTTAGAAGCGATGAGTCGCTCAACATAGAGTCCTAGATCGGAGTCTGAGTTACTAGTGCTATAACGGTCTTGTTTTTGCTCCGCGCGCCTACGTCGAGAACTTTGCTGGTGCTGTCGATGGAGTTGCTGAACCAGGCGATGGGGTTTCCATTGAACACGCTTCCCCTTCCTGATATAGAGTTTGCCTCCATTAGGATGTCGTTGTTCCGTTCCGTCTTTTATCAAAGGTTCCTTCTTCCCATTTCTCCAGATATATTGGGCTTCTCCCCTGTTTAACAGTTCCTTAGCACTCTGGCACTCCAAAACTTCTTCTTTTTCGACATCTACAACAGCAATAGCCACAGGTTCATGACGACTGAAACTAACTCCAACGACGATGTGAGGTTGCCCTTGATAAGGTTTAACGTTAGGGCGAGGTGGATG
>DATNQP010000252.1:0-10247 GCA_036703965.1 Leptolyngbyaceae cyanobacterium | reverse complement strand
TGAGTAATCGCCGCAACTGCTCAATTCGCGCTGTTAGCTCATCAAACTCGGTTTGTAATTTTTGCCGTTCTAGACCAGTCAGGCGTCGCAGAGGCATACCTAAGATGGCATCTGCCTGAACCTCACTGATGTTTAACTGGCTTTGGAGAGATACTTTTGCCGTTGTACCATCAGGCGCATTCCTAAGGATTTCAATTACAGTGTCTAGTTGGGTTAAGGATGCCATTAACCCTTCAACAATATGGAGGCGTTGTTCATCCTGTTCCAACTGAAACGTATATTGCCGAGTGAGAGTCTCTTCTCGGAAGCGAAGAAACTCCTCTAATAACTGCCGCAAAGTTAGCTGGCGTGGCAGTCCGTTTACCAGAGCCAGTACAATCACACCGAAAGTACTTTCGAGTGCGGTTTGCCTGTACAGCTGCTTGAGAACCTCTTTCGGCTGAACCTCTCGTTTCAGTTCTACCACCACCCGCATCCCAGAGCGATCGCTTTCGTCCCGTAAGTCGGCAATTCCTTCTAATCGCCCCTGGTTAACAAGTTCCGCCACCTTTTCAATCCAGCCCGCTTTATTCACCTGGTAAGGCAACTCTGTTACCACAATTGCCTGACGCCGGTGACGCCCTCGACCCCCTTGAACTTCCTCAACTTGACTGACGCCCCGCACAACGATGCTTCCACGACCTGTACTGTAGGCATCCCGAATCCCAGATATTTCAACAATTTCGCCGCCCGTGGGAAAATCTGGGCCGGGAATTAATTGCCACAATTTCTCGTCTGTTAAGTCCGGACGGTCAATTAGAGTAATCAGTCCATCAATGACCTCTCCCAAGTTGTGGGGAGGAATATTGGTTGCCATGCCAACAGCAATGCCAGAGCAACCATTGAGTAGTAATACCGGCAGCTGAGCCGGTAGCACCACTGGCTCTTGCTGGGAACTATCAAAGTTGTCGATAAAATCAACAGTAGCCTCGCCAATTTCTGAGAGTAAGGATTCATTGCCGATGGAAGACAGTCGCGTTTCTGTGTAACGCATTGCCGCTGGTGGGTCATTATCCACCGAGCCAAAATTACCATGACCGCCGAGGAGAGGATAGCGGCTGGAGAAGTCTTGGACTAGCCGCACCAGAGCGTCATAAACGGCCTGGTCACCATGGGGATGATATTTGCCCAAAACGTCCCCAACAACACGAGCACACTTGCGGTAAGGTCGATCTGGTGTTAGACCTAATTCGTGCATCGCATATAAAATACGCCGATGAACAGGTTTAAGACCGTCGCGAACATCGGGTAAGGCACGCCCGACGATCACACTCATGGCATATTCAAGATAAGACTGTTGCATCTCCGCATGTAATGGTGTGGGGATGACCTGACCGGTCGCAAGCAGGTTCAACTGTTTTGCCATGAGTTCTGTTCCCTAATTTCTAACCCTATAGTGGTGACGGATTGCTTTTTAAATGGCAACTTTACAAAGTCCCTGTCAGACTTATTATCAAAGCGCACTTTTTTCTTGATGCAACGCCCATGAAAACCGTTCTGATTGTAGAAGACGATCCAATTAATGCTCGCGTTTTTTCAAAGATTCTCAGCAAACGAGGCAACTTAGATGTAAAACATACCGAAGATGTGGAAGAGGTCATGCAAATTGCCCAATCTGGAGCTGCTGACATTATCTTGATGGATGTTTCCCTAGCTCGAAGTGTTTACCGGGGTAAGGCAGTGGATGGCATCAAAATTACGCAGCTGCTGAAAGCTGATGCTCAAACCTCCCATCTGCCGATTATTCTGGTCACGGCTCACGCAATGGAGGGCGATCGCGAAAACTTCTTAAAGCAGAGTGGTGCCGATGGCTACATTTCTAAACCAGTTGTTGACCATCAGCAGTTTGTGGATCAGATCCTGGCATTGCTGCCAAACGAGACATAAAACGGTTGTCCCATGACGCCTACCTCAATAATGTTGATGGTGATATCAATCCTCTCAAAAAGCTAGGGTTGTCGATGAGTCAAGCTCAGTATTAAGTACATATGTACTACTCAAAGGCAATTTCGGCAAGATCTAGAGGACGACCAGAGAGATTAACCGGGGAAGCCCGCCACTAGGGTGCAGATGCCTAACTAATTCACGTCAGCAGCGGTCTTTTGCTAGACGCCCCAACGCAACAGCAGGGAAAGCTTATTCCTGACCCCAGACCGCCAAGTGTAACTCTACTGAGGGGCGATTTGCACGGGTGTGGATGTCTCTTGACTTTGGGCAATAGTTGCTTGGATTCTGGGGGTTTCTAGAAACTTTTTCGTGTCAGAAAGCAGACGCTCACCCCAGAGATTTTCTTTGAGAAAGTCCAAGTCAGCGTAGCGACTATCAATGCGGATTGCCGATTCTCCTAGGGAGAGACCCTTTTCCTGTTCGCCTTTAGCATAGAGCGCTACCGCAGAAGCGAGTAGGGGTTCCGCTGCTTCGTCGTCAAGGGCGATCGCAGCTTGCCACTTTTGCAGCGCACCGTTCACATCACCCTGTTCATACCTGACTAGTCCGATATTGTTGATAGCGGGCCAAAAGTTTTTTTCCTGAGCTACCGCTTTTTCGTACTGAGCGATCGCCTTAGGAAACTGCTTGAGCATATAGTAGGAATTTCCTAAGTCAAACAATGCTTCTGGAACATTGGGTTTAAGCTTTAACCCTGTTTCCAATTGAGCGATCGCTGTGGTGTAATCGCGCTTTTGAAAATGTGCTGATCCGAGAGTGAATAAAATACCTGCCTCATTCGGGGCCAAAGATTTAGCCCGTTGCAAAGCATTAATCCCCTTATCCAACTCTTTGGTCTGCACATACAAACTCCCCAAGATAAACCAGGTTTGATAGCTCTTGGGAGCCAGTTGAGCCGCTAGTTCTGCCCTGGGTAACGCCAGTTCATATTGCTGGAAGCGAACCAACTGAACTGCATCCTGAGCCAGATTCAAGCCCTGCTGCTCTAGTTCTTTTGAATCCAGTTGCAGGGTATAGGGCACGAGTGCCTGTCCAGAAACTGGTGCTTGTACACTCAGTAAACCTAGGAGAACAAGAATAGAAAATAAAGGAATACGCTTGAGCACAGTGCAGCCTCAAAAGACAACAAGGAAGGAATCTAAGAGCTAAATTAGCGCATAATTGACTTGAGCGTCGCAGAAATCTTCACCTAAATGGTGGCTTTGACCGAGAGAGCAGCCAGAAAACTCCATCAGCTTTATCTAGATATACACTCTTCCTGCCCTTGTAGTCCCCGGTTCTCTACCTAAAAAGAGGAGTTTGAGGGGGTTATAGTGCCACCTCCATAGCCGCAGGCTTAGAGCCGGAAGCTGGAGCGAAGGTGAGGAGGTACATCGACTCCCTCAGGTTAATCTTAGGGGTTCAACATTTCGGAATTCCGTACAGGTAGTGGTTGGTGGGGCTAGGCAAGGGGTTCAGGTAATACAGCTAGTATGGAAAAGGATAAAGTAATCCGCCAGTTAGACTCCATGCCCAAAGGGCACAAAAATGGAAGTTCCAATAATCGGTAAAATCGGTAAAGTCAAACGACCTCTCCCTTGGATAATGGGGCTGATAACAGCTGGCATCTTAGCAGTAGCGGGAGCGGCTTACTTCGTCATTGACTCAAAGACTTCCAAAATCGACCTCGCTAAACTGACGGTGCCGGTGCAAGCGCAAAATCTCACTGTACGAATTACTGCCAATGGTAGTGTAGTCCCAATTCAGACTGTGAACCTGAGCCCCAAAACATCGGGTCGTTTGGCAAAGCTGTTCGTTGAACAGGGAGACAAGGTGCAGCAGGGGCAACGGGTGGCACTGATGGAGAATGGGGATTTACAGGCGCGGTATCTTCAAGCCAAAGCTAACCTAACTAAAGCTCAAGCTAGCCTTGCCGAGGTACAAGCAGGAAGTCGTCCGGAAGAGATTGCTCAAGCCCAAGCGCGTTTGTTGCAAGCTCAAGCTCGCCTAGACGAAGCACGGGCTGGCAAGCCATCCGATATTGACCAAGCAAGAGCACAAGTCGAAGCAGCGCGATCGCGTTTGGCACTGGCTAAACTTAGGGCAGAACGCTATCAAAGCTTAGCAGAACAGGGAGCCGTCAACTTAGACCAGCGGGATGAGGCGATGACCGAACTCCGCAATGCCAATGCGGCCCTTTTTGAAGCCGAACAACGGTTACAGAAAGTCAGAACGGGTTCTCGTCCCGAAATTGTGCAGCTTGAAGCAGCTGTGGCAGAAGCACGGGTAGCGGTGCAGCAGTTGCAAAACGGCAGGCGTCCAGAGGAAATTGCCCAGTATAAAGCGGCTGTTGAGGCAGCGAGAGCGGAATTGCAGTCAATGCAAGTCCAGTTGGAAGATACGGTAATCACTGCCCCATTTTCTGGAATTGTGACGCAAAAATATGCGACAGAAGGGGCTTTTGTAACACCAACAACGTCAGCCTCCAGTACAGCTTCGGCAACCTCAACTTCAATTATTGCGATCGCCGAGGGTCTAGAAATTCTTGCGGAAGTTCCAGAAGTGGATGTCGGACAAATTAAGCCAGGGCAGCTTGTAGAAATTGTGGCTAATGCCTTTCCCGACAAAGTCTTCAAAGGTCGCGTGAAGCGAGTGGCACCGGAAGCTGTCAAGGAGCAAAATGTCACCTCTTTTCAGGTACGTGTAGAACTCTTAACCGGTCAACAAGAGTTGCGCTCAAGGATGAATGTTGACCTGACGTTTTTGGGCGAACAGTTGAGCAATGCTTTGGTTGTCCCCAATGTGGCAATTTTTACCCAAAAAGATGGTCAAAGAGGCGTCATGGTGCCTGATTTGGACAATAAACCGAAGTTTAAACCTGTGACGATTGGTTCGCAGATCCAAAACCAAACTCAGATACTGGAGGGATTGAAGCAGGACGAACGGGTATTCATTGAACTGCCTCAAGAGTTTATACGAGAGAAGGACGATCAGCAGAACGAAGATTAAATGGATATTGTAGAAAGCATCAAAATGGCAACCACCACCTTGGTGGCTAACAAATTGCGAAGCAGCCTGACAATGCTGGGCATTATCATCGGTAATGCGTCTGTGATTGCCATGATCGGCATCGGAGAAGGCGCACAGAAATATATTGCTAAAGAGCTTGAGTCCCTAGGACCCAATGTGTTGTTTGTAATTCCAGGCAGTCGTGAAACCCAGCGGATTACTTTAGATGTGCCAAAGACATTGGTACTGGCAGATGCGGAAGCGATCGCAACTCAAGTGCCTTCGGTGCAATCCGTAACAGCTGAAGCGAACAGTCGTGAGTTGATTACTTACCGCAACAAGAACAGCAATATCAATGTGATTGGTACAACCCCAGAATTCCTCCCCGTGCGGAAATTTGATGTGGGAAGAGGAAGGTTTTTGACAAACCTGGACATTAAGCGCAGTAATCAGGTGGTTGTACTTGGTGCCACCTTGGCAGAAAGATTCTTTGGTAATAGTGACCCTGTAGGGCAACAACTGCGGCTCAAAAATGTATCCTTTCAGGTCATTGGAGTGCTGCAAGCCAAAGGCTCAAGCCTGGGAGTAGATTACGACGATGCGGTACTCGTACCCATCACCACGATGGCGAACCGGATTGCCGGACGAACATCTCCCTATGGAATCGAATTAACCTACCTCGTTGCTGCTGCCAAAAATGGTGATAGCGTGGATGCAGCCGAGTTTCAAATTACTAACCTACTACGGTTGCGGCATAAACTTACCGGCGAAGATGACTTTAGCATCCGCACTCAGAAGGATGCTATGGAAAGTGTTGGTAAAATCACAAGCGCTTTGACAGTGATGCTGGCGGCAATTGCTGGAATTTCCCTCTTTGTGGGCGGCATCGGCGTTATGAACATTATGCTCGTGTCCGTTACAGAGCGTACTCAGGAAATCGGTCTTCGTAAAGCGATTGGCGCTCGCGAACAAGATATCCTAATTCAGTTCATGATCGAGGCTGTGATTCTCTCCGCTGCCGGTGGCGTTTTAGGTACCCTGATTGGTGTTGGAGGGAGCTTACTTGTTGGTGCCGTGACGCCATTACAAGCCGGTGTTTCACCGGTGGCGATTCTCATGGCTGTCAGTGTTTCCGGTGGCATTGGATTATTCTTTGGCGTCGTACCGGCACGGCGGGCGGCGAAGCTTGATCCAATTGTTGCGCTCAGAAGTGCTTAGTTCTGTATTCTCTAACGAAAAAATGAAAGTCTGTTTCCCCAATCCCCAATCCCTAGTCCCTAGTCCCGACTTTCAAGATAGGTATAATGGACAACCATCTTAGTTCTCAATCGAATGTCCTTAGTTCCGGCAAACAACCTGTCGTTATTCGGATTGAAGACGTTTCCAAAGTCTACGGCATTGGTAACACAGAAGTTCGTGCGCTCAACAGTATCAACCTAATTGTTGAACAGGGCGAGTATTGCGCGATTATGGGGGCGTCGGGTTCGGGAAAGTCTACCGCAATGAATATTATTGGCTGTCTCGACCGACCCACATCAGGACGCTATTACCTCGATGGGATTGATGTGTCTCAGTTAGCCGATACTGACTTAGCCGGGATTCGTAATCTTAAGATTGGGTTTGTCTTCCAGCAATTCCACCTATTGTCTCAACTGACGGCGCTGGAAAATGTGATGCTGCCGATGGTTTATGCTGGTGTTCCAACTAGGGAACGACGCGATCGCGCGACTGTGGCGTTGCAGCGGGTAGGCTTAGAAAACCGTATGAATAATAAACCGAATCAACTGTCTGGGGGACAGCAACAACGGGTAGCGATCGCTCGTGCTATTGTCAATAGACCTGTCTTACTGTTAGCTGATGAGCCGACAGGGGCTTTGGATTCTCGCACCACTCAGGAAGTGATGAATATTTTCACTGAGCTAAATACTAGTGGCATCACCGTGGTGATGGTAACTCACGAACCTGAGGTCGCACGATTGACTAGACGCATTGTTTGGTTCCGTGACGGTGAAGTTGTCCATTCGCATCTGGCTCCAGAGGAAATCAATCAGGTTGCCGTTTCTTAGTCCCCAATCTCTAATTCCCAGTCCTCAGTCCCTAACACTAGACTTTACTCCGCAAGAAGCCCACTAAGTTTTGTAAAAATGAAGAGCTGACGTTATTTCTTTCGGATTCATCAATCAATTGTGCGGGTAGAGGTTCAACCGCTTGTGTAGAGAAGGAACCTGCCACTAAGGGGACTTCTTCTGCGAGATCAATTGTGATTAGCCGAAATGCAATCTGCTGCACTTTTTCTATGGGTAGTCTCAGCTGCTGTGCGATCGCCTTAATAGAAACTGTCCCTTTGGTATACTCCCAAACTTGCCACTCTAGAGAGTTTAGACGGTAGTGGGGTTGACCCGTAATTGCACTGACCAAAGCGCCGTCCGGATCGGGCAATTTATCTAGCAGGGCGTCCCAGTTTTTCAGCACTCGCAGGCCCATCAATGTTGCTTCTGTCGCTGGTGCGCTCAAACCCGTCATTTCTCGCGCTGGTATTGGCGCATTCTGCTCGAATTTAAACTGAGCATCCTTGAGTTGAAACAAGGCACATACTTGCTGCAACACCTGAATCTGGAATAGCCGTTTGATTTGTGCAGCTTGTAATACCCCTTGATTTTTGAGGCACAACCCTAGGGGTTTATCAGCCGGACACAACTGAGCTAGTTTGGCAACTACGCGATCGCTGACCCACTGGCGTTGAGCAATCAACGAAACTAAACCTTTATGATCTAATCGGTTAGCTGCTGCTACGATGCGACCGTGGTACACCCAGATGTAATGAACACTGTTTTTCTTTCCTTCGTCTCCTGGCAAGGCACGAAGCGTCAGCAAGCCAGTTTTCTGTCCTTTCTCGATAAACTGAAAAATTTCTGGTAGTGAAAAGTCTGTTAAGGAACCTGTAAGGGACATAGTTGTCTAATTAAGGTTTAGCAGAGGGTCAATAGGATGTAAGCTATGTAGCCAAAAGCTTATAGTCTTTCTTAACAATGCTTAATATATACTATTTTAATAATCCTTAGTAGACCCCTCGTATCACTCTATGGTTAGAAAAGCAATTTTGTAGTATCCGATACAGATTTTTAGCTTCCACCGGCTCAGCAATAAGCTTAATTACCTAGGAATGGATGGCTGATAATAATCGGTGTGCCAACCTGTTCCCTCGCGGTTTTCCGTAGCTGATCTAGTTATCAGGGGAATTGGTTCCCTAACTCAATAACTCTAAGTTTTTGCTCTCTTAAGTCAAATTACTTATTGTTGAAGTTATGAAATGGTTAAATTAATTGCTTAAACTTAGATATCTTTTAACATTTATTGAGGTGATTAGTCTAGCCAATTATTTGTTTAATTTATCAAATTAACTATAAGAATTATTTCATAATATCCTCTTAAACAACCGAACTTTGCATGAAGTGTTGTATCAGCACAATTAATGCTTTAATCACTGACTCTCTTTGATTAGCATTGATCGTCACCACTGGGGGTCTGGTTTTCTCATCAACAAAACCCAAGGCGATGACAACATTTTCCTCAGACCAGGCTCCTTCACAATCCATATGTGTCAGACCAACTATCAGGGGAATTTGCACGCGTTGTTTCATGAAGGCTAGCAGTCGGCGGCAAGAGCGAAATTCACTAGGGCGATGGGCATCAACGAGGAGAATATAAGCGTGAGCCTTACGAATTAAGATGTCCCACATGAAATCGAAGCGAGCCTGTCCTGGAGTCCCATAGAGGTGCAGCGCCATTCCTGGAGCAAATTGCAAGCGTCCAAAGTCCATTGCCACTGTTGTCTTTTTCTTAAGTGTGGCTGTATCATCTGTCGCCATACGATCGGTGTCTACTACGGCAATCTCACTGACCGAGCGAATGAAAGTGGACTTACCGGCACCTACTGTACCGGTCACAACTAGACGCATGATTTCCACTCTTACTTGCTCCTCAGAAAGCCTAGCAAGTTTTGCATAAAGGAAGGACTCAGTTCTTGCCCTGGGTTTTCTTTACTGGGATTTGCCACAAGCGATACTGTATCGAGTAAAGGGTCTTCTAAGCCTCTAGAGCGAGAGGGAGCAATCATGGGAACTTCTGCAACTAGACCCACGTTGATTAGCCGGAATGCTGTCTGTTGAATAGTTTCTACAGATTGTTTAAGCTGGCTTGCGATCACATTCAGGGGAACTGACCCATTCGCCAACTGCCAAACTCGTCCTTCCAGAGAATCCAGCCGCAAGTGATGCTTGCCTAAAATTGCCCTGGATAGCGCTGATGTTGGTTCGGGTAGCTTGTCTGCCAATGCTGTCCAGTCTCGCAATACTCGTAGACCCATCAGCGTTGCTTCGGTAGCTGAAAGACTTAATCCCGTCATTTCCGTTGTTGGCAAAGTCGCTTTGGAGTCAAATTTAAACTGAGCATCTTTGAGCCTGAACAACCCACAAACTTGCCGCAACACTTGGGCATGGAACAGCAGTCTGAGCTGCTCAGGTTGAAGGAACCCCTGAGTTTTTAAGTAAAGACCAATGGGTATGTTTGCAGGACAGCGGTTTACTTGCTCACGCAGAACTTTAGGACTTATCCAGCCCCGCTGACAAATCATTGCTAGTAAGCATTGATGATCTAGGCGATTGGTAACCGCTACAATACGACCTTGACGTAGGAGAGTATGCCTAATTCTTTTTGCTTGATCGGGTCCCTCAGATTGGAACCGAAGGGTAAGCAACCCGGTTTTGTTTCCTTGATCGAGAAATTGAAACAGCTCTGGTAGAGAAAATTCTGCCAAACTACTCGTAATTGCCATTATCTTTCACTGATTACTAAAAATTTGCTGACACTACGCGGACATTCACTTAATTTATGGCTTATACAGTTCGACCGGAAACACAACTTATTAGGAGTAATGCCTCAGTCAGGAACTGTAGGTAGGAACTAGATGTGCAAGCCACACAAGCCCCACTGAATCTTTTCGCTGAGACTAGATTAGACCTGTGAAGACATTGTGAAGACCCCCTTACGTAAATTTTGATTACTTTTAAACTGAAAATGAAAAACTCTCGATGTTTTGTTACGTTTCTTACATAAATAGAAACAGATTTCTTGTAACAGGCTAGATTTTATTTAAATTTCAGCCTTCAGGTTGATGTAGAAGTGAAAACAAGCTTAAGTAGAGAGAGGTAAGGCTTGAAACCTCGGTACTTAGCTTGGCTCCCAACCGGAATACTAGTAGTGTTCCCAGAATA
>DATNQP010000251.1:0-4059 GCA_036703965.1 Leptolyngbyaceae cyanobacterium | reverse complement strand
GTGGTGAATATTGCCTTAAGTGTGCCACTTGCCCTTGCTGGACCACTGACTGATGCTGTTGGCTTACGAGCTGTCCTTGTCGGCATGAGTATCCTGGTGGGAGTGGCAGGCGTCTGGGCATGGCACAACACTCGCAGCGTCTTACAGGATGTTATTTAGTGAGGACTGATCAGAGGGACTCGCGAAGGCTGACCCAGTCCCCAGTCCCAAATAAGACCTTAATAAAGCTCGTATTTCATGAGTGTACAAGGGATTGAGCCGTTATAAACAGGAATGCGGCGAGAGGCTTTAAGCCCCACTTGCTTCGCCAACTCCTTATTTCCAGCTAAGACAAAAGCTGTCCAACCTTTGAAGCGTTGTTTGAATACATCACCCAGCAGTTTGTAGAGTTCACCCAATTCTTTAGCATCCCCCAAGCGCTCTCCATAGGGCGGATTGCAAATGATGACGCCGTAGTCAGCTGGTGCCTCCACCTGGGATAGCTCAGTTTGGGTGAAGGTTACCATCTGGGCAACGCCACAATAGTCTGCATTAAGGCGAGCTTGGCTTAGGATATCAGGGTCGCGATCGCTACCGACAATCGGTGCCTTAAGCTCGTCTAGCTCCCCATCCTCGGCGTCTTGAAGCAACTGCTCCCATAGAACTCTGTCATAATCATGCCAACTCTCAAAACCAAAATGGTTACGAAATACTCCAGGTGCGATGTTTAAGGCTTTTAAACTCGCTTCTAGGGGTAAGCTTCCAGAGCCACACAACGGGTCTAAAAACGGCAAACTTGGCTCCCATTCAGCCAGATCGAGCAGAGCTGCTGCTAAAGTCTCTTTGAGTGGGGCAAGTCCCATTGCTGGGCGATACCCGCGTCGATGCAGGCTTCCACCCGAACTATCCAAACTTAAAACGCAACGGTCTTGATAGATGTGAACGTTGATCAGAACATCGGGATTTTGAGTATCAACGCTCGACCGCTGACCAAATTGGCGGCGCTGTTGGTCGATAATCGCGTTTTTGACCTGTAGAGCCGTGAAGTGGGTGTGGTTGAGTTGTTGATTGCCTCCTGTAGCGTTTACAGCCAGGGTATTGTGAGGTTGGAGGAAATGCTCCCAAGGAATGTTTTGCACCTCCTGGTAGAGTTGTTCGGCATTTGGACAAGGAAATTCACGCACAGTGACTAGCACCCGGAAGATGGTTCTCGCCCAGAGATTAACGTGGTACATCAAAGTGCGATCGCCTACAAAATGCACGCCTGTAAAATCCGGGCGAACGTCCTTTGCCCCCAGACGTTCCAGTTCTTGAGCTGCGATCGGTTCTAGACCACGGGCAACCGTAGCAAAATAGTGGTTCATTACCTAGGGTTTATTTGACACTCCCACGGGTTGTTAGCGTTTGCTTTCCTCATGGTGCGATCGTAGCAAAAGTCGATTCTTATGTTGAATCCAAAAGCCGCGAAAGCAAACTGTTAGTGGTTTTTTGGTTATGAAAAGTGTCCCATTTTACACTTACTTCGGCCTACCCCCCAGATGGTTTAATTTCGGCTGGTTAAAAATTCCTAGCTTTTCGCCTAACTATAGGTTATAAACTTTACCAGGACACTTAATGCAAGGAAAAATTATGGCTAACATTAAAATCACTGACTTACATTCTCTTAACCAAATCAATAAACCATCCGAAAAGCAATTAAACCAGATGTTTGACGAAATTGAGAGTGAGGCAGAGCAACTATCGAATGAAGAGTTAAGTAAGATAGTTGGGGGGCATGGAAGTGGCGGATGGTCCGGGATTGTGGAGGAGCATGGAAATAGCGGATGGGGAGGGCTTAGCTAAGCGCAGCAATTTGAATAGCTAAGTCACTTTTCATTGGAGAAGTGGAATTAATCGAAACCAGGTAAGCGATCACTTAAAACCAACGCCTCACCAATGATTGTTCATTGGTGGGGTTTAAATTATCAAAATTGAATAGCAGGAAACATAAATTTATTTAAATTCAAAACCCGCTACAGTACACGTTTAGCAGGTATGAGTGATAAAAATTACCGTTTATGTAACCTAAACGCTAAAAGTTTTAGTACAGTTCTTACACTTGAATTTTTGCTTACTAATTGGGGTCTTACCGTTCTTACTATGGTCTAGAGCTTTAGATTTGCAATGGGGATACTGGATTAACTCCGTCTCTTCTAGATTCACTTCCCAATCTTCGAGGTTTTGTGGTGGTAATCCGCTATCCTGATACTCTTCATAATCACCGTGTGTCTGTGATAAACTTCTCGACTCACTTATGATGGTTTACACTTCCCGGCGCGAATTAATCCAACATGACGCGCGATCGCATCCTGTTGGGATGCAAACGGCCCCCAGCGCTCCTCAAAAACTGATGCTTCCTCCTCTTCAACTTCGTCCTGGGAGAGAATTTCGCACTGACCTTCAGAGCGTTTGACAATATACCAACTTTGTGGACCAGATATCTGCATCATCTTACTGACCTTGAGCAGGAGTTTGCCCAGTTGCAAGTACTGAATCTAACTGAATATTCACAGGGAATCCCCCTTGACCACTACCCACAATCACTACTTTAGTCGTATCAGAGACCGCTAGTTTCTCAGTAGCTTCAATTGCCTTCAACTGTAGAATTTGAGCGTTAAGACCTTGAGAAACCAGCTTTTGGGAATCGGCAATGCCTTTGGCTTCAATACGCTTACGCTCTGCCTCTTGGCGCTCTTTTTCTAGGGTAAATACCATCTTGCGGTTTTCCTGCTCTGCTGCCAGCTTTTCCTGAATGGCTTCCTGAAGCTTCTCAGGCAGCTTGATGTCTCTCAACAAGGCGTCCTCGATGACAAAACCCAAAGGAGTTATCTGTTCGCTCAGCCGTTCCCGAAGTCTGTTGGCGACCTCCTGCCGTTTTGTGGAGTAAATTGACTCAGCTGGGTAGCTTGCTGTGATTTCACGGATAATGGAGCGAAATCGGGAAATTAAGATTTCCTGCTCTTGGTTGCCAATAGTTTGATAAACATACGCCGCCTTCTGTGGATTGAGTTTGTACTGAAGACTGACATCAATATTGAACGCCAAGCCTTCTTGAGATGTAGCTCCAACAGTTTCTTTGATATCTCTGAGTCGAGTGGAAAACATTTCGACCTCAGCCAAAGGATTGACCAAATGGACGCCAGGATTAAGTTGGCGTTGGGAAACCTTTCCGAATAATTCCATAACGCCAACTTTACCGGCAGGGATAATAATCAGAGTTCGGAAGAGCGAGGCGCTAGCTGTGATAATCGCAACGAGTAGTGCGATCGCTTGCACGATAAATCGAGTTCGTTTGTCAGGAATTTTGCCACTCCTCAGACAAATAATGACTGCAATCAGGCTGCTCACAAGCGAGACTACGAATGACATGAGTTGATGTTCCTTGAGGTAGAGCTAGTGCAAAGATTTCCATTAACGGTGATGGCAGTGGCTCGTGCAGAACTGATTAATCCCATTACCCAAAACCTAATAGCATTTCACTTTATAACTGCAGAAGATGGTTTGTTTTTGGGTAATGGGTAATAAACCGTTTCTTCCCAGTTACCAGTCTTTCATGTGTAGCCATGTTGAGAGTGAATTGGTATAAGTCAAGACTTAGGGAAATTTTGCTTTAATCTAACAGCTGTAGGGGCGCATGACCATGCGCCCTTGCCATATTTGATAGTTTTACCTAAGTCGTGATAGTTAGTGAGCGCTACTGCTGTTGCCGTTGCTCTGACTCGTGGTTGCCAGCACGCCTTCAGCCAGCTTGCCTGGGACTTCCTGGAGATGGTCATACTTCCAGTTGAAGAAGCCGGTACCCTGGGTAAGCGATCGCAACTCTACAATAAAGTCGTGCATTTCTGCCTGCGGGAGATAGCCAGAGACACAATCCCAACCCAGCCAATCGGAACGACCTTCGTAGCCAAGAATTTGCCCACGACGCCCTGTTATTAATTGCAGAACTTTAGAGGTGAACGTTTTTGGCGCACAAACCTGAATCGCCATAATCGGTTCCAGTAACGTCGGTTCACAATTGGCCATTCCTTCGGTCATCGCGAC
>DATNQP010000250.1:0-14542 GCA_036703965.1 Leptolyngbyaceae cyanobacterium | reverse complement strand
ACCTGGACTAGCGATGGGAGTAGGTGGGAGTCCGGGGTTGAGATAGGTATTGTAGGGAGAGGGCGTCCTTACCTGAGCATAAGTTAGAGGCTGGTCAGCAGTTTGTCGAATGCTCAGTCCATACTCAACAGTTGGATCAGTTTCTAGTTTCATGCCTCGCCGCAGGCGTGCGGCAAAGACACCGGCAATGCGAGAGCGCTCGGCAGGAATTACGGCCTCTTTTTCCACAATGCTCGATAGTGTTACCCACTGGGCAAGGTTTAGCTTGGTTTGCTTTTGTCCTTGCTGATACACCGGCAGCGCCACCTGCTCAAATCGGTTGAGCATTTGTTGGATGATTTGCTGGGGCGACACGCGATCGCTTGGCAACTGATAGGTGTCTGGGTATAAATACCCTTCCAGGTGAGGTAACCCATCGGGTAGCCAGGGATACTGTGATTTGGGAATCTGGCTAGCGGCAGTCAGAAAGTCTTGAGCTTTGAAATACCCTAGAGACTCAAAGTAAGTTGCCATTTGCTGGAGCGACCACCCTTCGGGAATGGTGAACGATAGCTGCATCACTTCACCGGTCCAAATTTTTTCAGCGATCGCTGGTAGCGGCTGAGTCGGGGAGAGCTTGTAGGTTCCCGCTTTATATCCACCCCCTCGGTCTTGTAGCCTCATCCAATAGGTCCATAATCTCCAGGCATTTGATGAGCGAATTAAACCCGCTGCCTCCAGATCGTGACCAATCTGCTGCGCCCCTGTTCCTGAGGGGATTTGAATTTGTACGGCGTTCTCTGTTGCAGAGTTTGAGGATTGACCTAACGCTGGTGGCGACTGCGCCCAGTTCCACCACGCCCAACCCTGCCATACACCAATACCCAGCGTCACTGGCAGGAGGACAAGATAATATGACCAATTAAAAATGCTTTTGACAGCTTTCATATTCGGTGAAGTCAACAATCACTCCTCGTCCAGCTCATCAAACAGCAATTCTTCCAGCAGCGGCTGTACTTTTTTAAATTCCTCTGGGGAAAGCAGCTCAGGTTGGCCCGCCTTGTTCCTCTGAGCAAAAAATAGTAACGGATCGAGGGGAGTGTAAATCCCATATTCCTGTTCTTCGTGATAGAAGCTAGCGAGAAGCTGAAACTGTTCTGGCTCTAGTTCGACATTTTCCTCCTCAATTTCAATCGTCAGAATGTCTTCCTCTTCCACCGGTGGCAGTTCACCAGCCACCGTTAGAGTATAGGCAGTGCGCTTGAGGGTAAGATTTTGCTCAGCTAGAACGGCTTGGGCATCAGAGAAGATTAAGTCAATATCCTCGTCGTCTTCGAGCAGAGTCGCGTCGGCTAAGTCTTCGTCTTCTTCGTCGTCCCAGACAACAATTTCTACGGGAGAATCTACTGGTAGGAGCAGAAGGTATTCTGAACCTTCCACTTCTAGGGAATGCTCAATGTAACAATTAAGCGATCGTCCGGCTTCATCCGTTAGCGTGACGCCGCCGTTACCGGATTGCCCATTTTCTTGGGAAAATTCAGATGAGGCCATGGCAGATATGCTGCTATCTAATGCTCAAAGGGTATAGGGAAACCGCCAACCTCATCGTTAGAATACGCTGGGGAGCAGGCTGCAAACATCAGAATATCACGGCGCAGTCCTCTGGGATCGGCAGTATGCAGTTCCAAGAGAGAATTGAAAAAGAATAAAGAGATAAAACTCGTCGGTTCGCTCATTTTCCCCGCTCCGGTAGGAATATATCTTAACTGAGGGTTTAGTCGGGGAGTAAACGCGATCGCTTCCTGCACCACTTCCCGTCTTAACAACTACCCTGGAGATAAGTCGCAATTTTGTAACCAATCGTTCCATGAAACCCTTGCGTTTCCTGATGCTGCTGCTGCTAATGACTACAGCAGCAGCCTGTAGCTCGCCCAGCACCTCAAATCAAGAACCTGCTGCGCCGGTTACACAACAGTCGCCCTCAAGCGCATCGGCTCAAGTTACTGAGCAACCCTCTGATACTTCCGCCCAACCCAAACAACAGCCTGCAAATTCTACGCCGACTAAAAACGTTGTGCGTACCGAGGCGCTAACGCCCCAACCCATCAAAATTGCCCTCAGTACCTTACCTCAACCCTTCTCCACCAATAGCGCCTCTAAGTCACCTAACGTCATAGCCGTACCGCAAAACCCAACTCTAAAAGTACCTGCTGGCTTCCAGGTCAACGTCTACGCCGACGGGTTGGATGCACCACGCTGGCTAGCCTTGACCCCCAGTGGTGATGTCTTGGTGACAGAGACAAGGGCAAATCGCATTCGCCTTCTGCGTGATACCAACGGTGATGGCGTTGCCGATGTTCGCAAAAGTTTTGCAACGACCCAAAATGGGGTAGATATCCCCTTTGGTATGACCTTTACAGATAACTTTTTCTTCCTCGCTAATACTGGTGCGGTTCTGCGGTTTCCCTATACCCAGGGTCAACAGGAACTCACAGGCAGAGGTCAGAAAATCGCAGAACTCACCCCCGGCGGTTACAACCAGCACTGGACGCGCAACGTTGTCGCCTCACCCGATGGAAAAAAGCTCTACGTCACCATTGGCTCACGCTCCAATGTTGATGAAGAACCCCTGCCTCGCGCCTCCATCCAAATAATGAACCTAGACGGCTCCAACCAACAGACCTTCGCCTACGGGCTGCGTAATCCAGTCGGACTTGACTTTCACCCTACGACAGGCGAACTTTATGCCACCGTCAATGAACGGGATGGGTTGGGGGATGACCTCGTGCCGGATTACTTTACTCGCGTACAATCAGGGAAATTCTACGGCTGGCCCTATGCCTACCTGGCACCCAATCGCATTGATCCCCGCCAGACAAGCAATGGTCAGAGCAAGCGCCCAGACCTAGCCGCTCAAACTCAGACTCCTGATGTCCTTTTCCAGGCTCACTCAGCCGCTTTGGGAGTGCAATTTTATGAGGGACAGACATTTCCCCAAAACTACCGCAATGGAGCATTCGCCGCCTTTCGGGGTTCCTGGAATCGTAACCAGGGTACCGGCTACAAAGTCGTCTTTATCCCCTTCGACGCTACGGGACGACCTCAAGGCTATTACCAAGACTTTCTCACAGGTTTTCTCATCAATCCATCGGGTCCGACCACTTGGGGACGCCCAGTTGGATTACTGGTGCTACCGGATGGCAGTCTGTTGGTTACGGAAGAAGCTAACAATCGAATTTACCGCATTCAATATAAACTTTAAGCCTCTGAGAGCTATCAGACTTCATCAAAGTAGGCTGGATATCTCACAATTCCACTAACATTTATCAATGCGCCTGGTTTTAATTCCAGCACCATAAACACCTGCTCTGGAACTGGAAACGGTGCCTGCACACCGAATTGACTAGCTGTCTGGAAACCAAAGCGTCCATAATAGTTCGGCTCACCAAGAACTACGACAATACTATGGTCTAACTCGCGGCATTTCGATAAACCCGCTTGCACCAACTGAGTTCCAATGCCTTGATGTTGACGTGGCGGCGTCACAGCGAGTGGTGCCAATGCCAGCGCCGGAACTGTTCCTCCTTGTGATTCAATGACAATAGGGCTGAATAGAATGTGACCCAGCACATTTCCATCTTCTGCGGCAACTAAGGAGAGTTCGGGAATAAAGTTTGGGGATGCGCGAATTGCTTCTATGAGTTCGGCTTCGCTCGTTCGACCAAAAGCAGCGGTCACTAAGGAACGAATGGTTGCTGTATCATCGTCTGTTTCAGAAGTGAAAGTCAGCATAATAGTGTTGTTGGCAAACTAACCCCTATCAATTTATTGGTTAGGATAGCAAGTTCTTCTAGTCCTTGGTTCCTGGTTTCTAATCTCGTTGCGTTGTGTGCCTAGCCCATGAAGTCTCTCGCTAAAAAAAAGCAAAAGGCGAAAAAAAGAGCTTTTCCTCTTAACTTTTTACTTTTTACTTTTTATTTATTAATTCGCCAAGGGTTTGACACAGCTGCTAATGCGGCTGACCCAAAAGATCTTGAGCAACTACTCGCTACAAAGGCTTGTTCTAAGTGTGACCTGAGAGATGCTCAACTTAACGATGCTAATCTCCAGGAGGCAGATTTGAGGGGTGCCAAGCTAGATGGCGCTCAGCTTAAGGGTGCTAACCTGGCTCGTGCTAACTTAAGTGGTGCTGAGTTAAGGGGTGTCAAGCTATCTGGGGCTAACCTCACGGGTACAAACTTAAGACAGACAAAATTAGGACGAAGGCAACAAACGGATAGTAAGTTACGTTCTAACGTACAGTCTCTAAATGTCGAAAATAGCCTATCCTGGCTTAGCTATTCTTCATTTCTGATTAGAAATTGGTATGCAGAAGTGGTTACCGATTTACGAGATGCCAATCTTCAGGGAGCAGACTTGTATGGCGCTGACCTCACGGGTGCCCAGCTAACGGGTGCAAACTTGAAGGAAGCTCAGCTCAATTATGCAACCCTGGTCGCAACCGATTTGGAAAGAGCTAACCTTACCCTGAGCAACTTGACAGCTGCCAATCTAATAGGAGCAAATTTAAAAAAGGCACAACTGAAGATTGCCAACCTCAGCGGTGCTAACCTCACGAGTGCTCAGATGAGTGGGGCAAATCTGGATACTGCCAAGATAGATAATGCTAACTTAAGCGGTGCTGACTTGAGTCAGGCTAATTTAAATGAAGCTAACTTGAATAATGCAGTTCTTCAGGGGGCAAAGCTTCAGGATGTAGTTTTGATCTCTGCTAACCTCCAGAATGCTAATTTGAGCAGTAGTAACCTTGGAGGCGCGAAGTTAAAGGGGGCGGCTCTCAACCGTGCTAATCTGAGTGCGGCAAACCTGGAACGTGCTGACTTGACGAATGCCAAACTAGCGATCGCTAATCTCACGAATGCCCAATTACTAGGTGCCAATCTTCACTTTGCCTACCTACACAGTGCTAACCTCACTGGGGCTAACTTAAATGGAGTTGACCTGCGATCAGCTCAACTTCGTTCTGCTGACTTAACGAAGGCGACCCTAGTTGGTGCCACCTTGGAAAGTGCAACGCTCATCAGTGCCCAGTTGATAGGGGTCAACTTAACTTACACTAACTTGACGCTATGCGACTTGAGAGGGGCAAACTTGACGGGTGCTAACTTAAGTTATGCCAACCTGAGTCAGGCGGATTTGGGGCTTGCCACCCTGGTTGACGCCAATCTGAGCGGTGCTAATCTCAGCAACGCCAAGCTCAAAGGCGTCATCGGACTCAACAGCTCCTCGTTGCTTAGGCGATAGGCGATAGGCTAGGGGCTTAAATAGACTTTTTAGATGCACGGCAGCTTACCCGCAACCCATGCGTTGGAAAAAACGAAAATGCCGGATAGTAGAATCCACAACTAGAAGAGTGTAGTGGAGTTACGCAGCTAGATAGCATCAGGACAATAAATCTGTGAGACTATAGCCAGATGTCCTCCTCCACCAGTTGGCTTGGCGTCAGCTAACTCAAGAGATAATTTGTTCTATCGTGCCGTGCCAAGGTCATTTTCCTTTGCTCACTCATCGCATCTCCATATAATATGCAACTGCAAAATTCCCTGCGTCGGACAAAGATTGTTGCCACGATTGGTCCTGCAACCAGTCATCCAGACGTTCTTAAGGCACTAATCAAAGCTGGTGCCACAACGTTGCGACTCAATTTTTCCCACGGCACTCATGAAGACCATCAACGTAGTATTCGCCTGATTCGTCAGACGGCTTTTGAACTCAATCAGCCAGTCGGGATTTTGCAGGACTTGCAAGGTCCGAAAATTCGTTTGGGCAAGTTTGAGACGGGTTCAGTTATCGTCAATAAAGGCGATCGCTTTACCTTAACAAGCGCTCCTATAGCCGGTACCCAGGAAATTAGTTCAGTCACCTATGAACCCTTGGCGGATGAAGTTCCATCTGGTGCCACAATCCTACTGGATGACGGCAGGGTTGAGATGATAGTTGAAGAGGTAGACCGAGTCAAACGTGCTTTGCACTGTCGCGTTGTCGTCGGGGGTCCCCTCTCCAACAACAAAGGCGTTAACTTCCCCGGCGTCTACCTGTCAATTAAGGCGATGACAGATAAAGACCGACAGGATTTGATGTTTGGTCTCGATCAAGGAGTGGATTGGGTTGCTCTGAGCTTTGTCCGTAACCCTCAAGACGTTTTGGAGATTAAAGAACTGATTGCCAGTGCCGGTAAGCAGGTACCCGTAATCGTCAAGATTGAAAAGCACGAAGCCATTGAGCAAATGGAGGCAATTCTCTCACTCTCTGATGGTGTGATGGTTGCCAGAGGTGACTTAGGGGTGGAATTGCCAGCAGAAGATGTCCCCATCCTGCAAAAGCGACTAATTGCCACGTCAAACCGGCTGGGAATCCCAGTAATCACGGCAACCCAAATGTTGGACAGCATGGTTAATTCACCTCGACCCACCCGTGCTGAGGTTTCCGATGTCGCCAATGCTATCCTCGATGGCACCGATGCAGTAATGCTCTCCAATGAAGCCGCTGTTGGTAAATACCCGGTTGAAGCGGTAGAGACAATGGCACGGATTGCGGTGCGTATTGAGCAGGAACAAAGTTTTCGTCGTGTAGAGGACACCAAACGCTCGATTCCTAATGCCATTTCTCAAGCCGTTGGTCAAATTGCTGAGCAGTTGAGGGCGGCGGCGATTATGACGCTGACAAAGACTGGGGCGACAGCACGGAATGTATCCAAATTCCGACCTCAAACTCCAATCCTCGCTATAACCCCCCATGTGGATGTGGCGCGACAGCTACAACTGGTATGGGGTGTTAAGCCGTTATTAGTACTGGATTTACCCTCTACTGGTCAAACTTTCCAGGCAGCAATCAATGTAGCTCAGGAAAAGCAACTCCTGGCAGAGGGAGATTTGGTGGTGATGACAGCGGGTACACTCCAGGGCGTTCCTGGGTCAACCGACTTGATTAAAGTAGAGGTCGTGACAGCCGTTCTCGGTCAGGGAATTGGCATTGGTCAGGGTTCGGTGAGTGGTATGGCGCGAGTGGCTCACAGCGCTATAGAGGTTGGAAACTTTAACCCTGGAGAAATTCTCGTGGCACGGTCAACCAATGCCGAGTTTGTAGAAGCGATTCGCAAAGCGGCGGGGATTGTCACAGAGGATGAGAGTCTCACCAGTCATGCGGCGGTGATTGGCTTGCGTCTAGGAGTGCCCGTGATTGTGGGTGTTAAGAATGCCACGGAGATCATTCGGGATGGGGCAATTTTGACCCTGGATACACAACGGGGCTTAGTTTATTCTGGTGCAATGGGCGCGAGTCCCTCTAACAGTGTCCTAATGGTTTAGCGATGAAGTTGAACCCTGAGCTGGGTTGCCTGGTGTCCAACGCACTGTACTTCCCGCTGACTACGTCTGTAGATAGAGAATTGCTTCTAACTACGGTAGTAAACTTTAAACAAGGCTATTGCAGTAACAAAGGCATTGCCACTGATAGGACATCAAGCTCTTAGCCTAATAAACTAAGAGCTTTTCTTATGTTTTTTCTAGAGAAAATAGAGATTTACCCCTGCTTAGTAGCAGGGGTAGAGCCAACAGATAGGACATCAAGCTCTTAATTAACCCTAAGAGTTTTTCAAGAAATTACCCCCTACTAAAAGGAGTAGAGTTAAATAGATAATTTTGAGAGAAATGGTATAAATATACTGCGCTAAATTCAAAAAAGCTGGGGCGATCGCATCTTATTTGAATGAGTGAGCGAACAAGATGCTCACCCTAAAAATGCCGTCAATCTTAACTATTCCTCAGCATCCTGATACACTTCCTGAAGCGCTTGCTGTTGCGTGCGACGGGAAAGCCGACGATATTTCTTAGTCTCCAACTTGGGTTCGTACTGAGTTTGCCCTTTTCCTTTTGTTTTCGCCTTCAGGGCTGACTCTGGATCAGCTTGTTGGTCTAGGTGACTTTGACGAGCGATCGCTTCTTTCAACAAATCCAAATAATATTCATAGCGCTCCCACTCACCCCGCACGACACAGTTAGGCTCGTCTCGATGTGAGCAGTCGCTAAACTGACAGTTGCCCACTGCTAACCGACGCCTTGCTTCTGGGAAGTAAAAAGCTAAGTCATCGGGGGTACAGTCAAGATTAGGCTGGTTAAAGCCAGGGGTATCTGCCAGGAGTCCACCAGCAGGTAACTCAAATAGCTCGACGTGGCGGGTAGTATGACGCCCTCGGCTGAGTTTACCAGAGACTTCTCCCACCCGCAGAGTGAGAGTGGGAATCAGCTGATTAATTAGACTGGACTTACCGACACCCGAAGGACCCGCCAGAATAGTGATTTTCTGATTCAGCTGATTGCTCAGTTCCTCTAGACCCTCAAGCGTGTGGACGCTGATTAATACAGGTTGGTACCCCCAGTCTATAAGGCGACTTTTCCACTCCTCTTGCTGCTCATCTGGGACTAAATCACTCTTATTCAAGCACAAACAGACCCCTAACCCTGTAGAATCTGCCTTAACCAGGAATCGACTCAGTTGGTATGGGTCTAAGGGAGGGTCTGCTAAGGCAAAAACGAGGAGAATTTGCTGAGCATTGGCGACTGGGGGACGATCGAGCTGAGTTTCACGAGGTAAGACTTCTGCGATCGCTCCTTGCCCATCTACCCAGTCGGGTTCTTCCACTAAAACGCGATCGCCCACCATCACTCGTTGACCAATTTTTTTCAGCCGCGAACGGCGGGTACATAGTAGGGTTGTAGGTTCAAGGTTAGAAGATTGAAAGTCATCTTCCAAGCCTTCAACATGCAACTCTTCTGGCAAGTCTAAGCGCACTTGGTAGAAGTTTGCCTGCACCGCTAGTACGGTCCCCAGTAATGGTGTAGAGACTTCGGACATCTCGATATTTTGTGGAACCCCATTCATGCCGATTCTATCGGACGCCGCACCTTCAGAGCGAAGTAGTTAGTACGATCTTCGACTTCCTCGATTGGGTAGCCCTCCATCGCCAAACTATCCGGTACCTGCTCAATTGGTTCCCCAGGGTCTAGCCAAACTTCTAATAAGGCTCCCGGCGTCATTTGCTCCAAGCGGAGTTTGGTGCGCACAAAGTTAATTGGGCAAGGCGTCCCGCGCAAATCTAACTGGGCATCAGGTGTCTGATTGGGGGTTGATGCGGCTGGCTTACTCATCCGCGAAACAGCCCTCCTAAGAATCCTTCTAAGCCACCTTTCCCTGTGCGATCGCCTTTAATTTTCGCCAGCTTTTCTAGCAGTTCTCGTTCTTCAGCCGTGATGCGGGTGGGAATATCAATCAAAATCGTAATGAGGTGATCACCCCGACTCACTGGGTTCCCCAGTTTTGGTACACCATGATTTTCCAGTGTCAACACTGTACCCGCCTGTGTCCCTGGAGGAATTGTCAACTCCACCGGCCCATCTACGGTGTTTACTTCTAGACGACAGCCTAAAATTGCTTGCAAATAGCTAATCTTAATTTCCGACAGGACGTTTATACCATCCCGATGAAATTCTGCGTCTTCCTCAACAAATAAATAGACGTATAGGTCTCCGGGAGGGCCATTACGCAATCCTGCGTCTCCTTCTTTAGAAACGCGCAAACGAGTCCCATTATCCACGCCCGGTGGAATGGTGATTTTAAGCTTTTTCGTTTCTTGTTTGCGACCCGCGCCTCCACAAGCTTCACACTTGTCCTCAATTACCTGTCCCTCACCGTTGCAGGTTGGACAGACTGAGACTTGAGTGAAACTGCCAAAGGGTGTTCGGGTAGCGCGACGCACTTGACCTGTACCGCTGCAAGTTTGGCAAGTCCGGGGTCGAGTCCCTGCTTTTGCACCTATCCCGTTACAGACGTTGCAGTTCTCTAGATGAGGAATACGGATTTCCTTGTCACCACCAAATACAGCTTCCCGGAATTCCAGCTTCAAGTCTAGTCGCAAGTCGTCACCGCGAGCCGGTCCACTGCGCCTGCGAGCTGCTTGCTGACCCATCCCACCGGCAAAGCCACTGAAGAAGCTTTCAAAAATATCGGCAAAACCCATGTCGCCGAAATCTGGGTAGCCTGCTCCCGCACCCGATGCTACACCGGCTTCCCCAAAGCGGTCATATCGTGCCTTAGTTTCTGGTTCTGAAAGGACTTCGTAAGCCCGATTAATCTCCTTAAAGCGATCTTCTGCTCCTGGTTCCTTGTTGACATCCGGGTGATACTTCCGGGCAAGGCGGCGGTAAGCACGCTTCATTTCCTCTTTGTCGGCGTCACGAGAGACACCAAGAATTTCATAATAGTCAGGCATAGAGCGCTGATCTGTATTGGGTTAGTGAGTAGGGGCGGGTTTAGTCTAAGTTAGGCAATTCTTTTGAAACCACCGATGGCGTATTCTAAAGATTACCAATCTATCCATTGTTTATCAGAAAAACAAGCTGATCGCTACCTGCATTTATTTGATAGGCTTGCCTTAGTCAACTGTTTCGTGGTCACCCGTTATTGTCTCATCATTGAAATCAAGAATTAAATCTCCTTCATCGGGTGTTGGTTCAGGACTGTTGTTGAACTCTGAAAGGGACGTACTCTCATCATCAGTCATGTCTTCTTCTACCTCTGTACCCTGGGTAGCGTTTGAGTAGATGAGATTCCCAATGGCAAACAGGGTTTGTTGGAATTCGTCGATTTTTTGTTTTACCTCCTCAACTGTAGTAGAGGTGCTTCCCAGTAACACTTTTATCTGCTTTCTTTGCTCATCCGCTTGTCCCTGAAGCGCTTGTGCTTGAGGGATTTGGCTAATCAAATCATTGTTGTCCTTTAAAGTCGTGTCATAGTTGTAGAAAAGGCTATCGGCTAGGTTCTTGAGTTCCACTATTTGCACTCGGCGGCGGTCTTCCTCAGCATATTTTTCTGCCTCGACGCGCATTCGTTCCACTTCAGCGCCACTTAGGCCACCTGTGTTGGTAATTCGGATGCTTTGCTCTCGACCGGTGCCTTTGTCAGAGGCGGAGACTCGAAGAATCCCGTTGACATCAATTTCAAAGGCGACTTCGATTTGAGGGACACCACGGGGTGCTGGTGGAATACCAGTGAGGAGGAATTTCCCCAGACTTTTGTTATCCCTTGCCATTGCCCGTTCTCCCTGCAACACATGAATTTCGACGGAGGTTTGTCCATCGCTAGCCGTGGAAAACACCTGAGACTTACTGGTAGGAATCGTTGTGTTACGCTCAATAATTTTTGTGAAGACTTCTCCTAGGGTTTCAATTCCTAGCGATAGGGGCGTGACATCTAGTAGCAGCAAATCTTCAACTTCGCCACCCAAAACGCCGCCTTGAATGGCAGCTCCCAGAGCGACTGCTTCATCTGGATTAACAGACCGGTCTGGCGATCGCCCTCCGAAAAACTTTTTGATGGCCTCCTGCACAGCCGGGATACGAGTCGAGCCTCCGACTAAAAGGATACGGTCAATATCCTCCGGTTTAAGCTCACAGTCCTTGAGTGCCTGAGTCACCGGCGCAATTGTCCCCTCAATTAGTTCATTGGCGAGTTCTTCAAAGGTGGCGCGTGAGAGTTCCATCTCCAGGTGCTTGGGACCTGTCTCATCAGCGGTGATAAACGGCAGGTTAATGGATGTTGACACCATACTGGAGATTTCAATTTTTGCTTTTTCAGCAGCCTCTCGCAAGCGCTGGAGCGCCATTTTATCAGCTACCAGGTCAATGCCCTCTGTTTGCTTGAAGTTCTCAATCATCCAGAGAACAATCACGTTATCGAAATCATCCCCACCCAGGTGATTATTACCAGACGTCGCTTTGACTTCAAAGACACCGTCCCCAAGCTGTAATACCGAGACGTCGAAGGTGCCGCCACCTAAGTCAAATACTAAAATGCACTGTTCTTCATCCTGTTTGTCTAGACCATAGGCAAGGGCAGCAGCGGTTGGCTCATTGATAATTCTTAACACTTCTAGACCAGCGATTGTGCCAGCATCCTTTGTTGCTTGCCGCTGAGCGTCTGTAAAGTAGGCAGGAACAGTAATTACGGCTTGATCTACAGTTTCTCCGAGGAAGTTTTCTGCATCCAGCTTTAGCTTTTGCAGGATCATTGCGGAGATTTCCTGAGGGGTGTAGTTGCGCCCTCGAATCTGGACATCAACGGTATCATCTCGACCTTTAATGCAGTTATAGGGGACGCGTGATCGTTCTGTCGCCGTGTCATCCCACCGACGCCCGATAAAGCGTTTAATACTGTACACAGTATTTTCGGCATTCGTCACTCCCTGACGTTTTGCCAGTTGACCCACCAAGCGCTCACCTGCCTTGCCAAATCCCACAATACTCGGTGTAGTTCGCCCACCTTCCGAGTTGGAGATGACGATGGGCTGACCTCCTTCTAAAACAGCGACGCAACTATTGGTCGTGCCGAGGTCGATGCCAATGACTTTTCCCATAGCGCTTCGTGTAAAGGTATGTAAAGTTTTTTCAGTTTCAGTTGAACCGGCTGCCAGAAGTATCTTTACCCGGTCAACATTCCCTTGTACTTAGTTGTACTTAATTTTAGAGACTGACACCAAAGGACAGTTGATGCAGCCAGCCATTAACTTTCCGTGTTCTCTGATGTAACTTCCTCTGAGGTTACCACGGGCGTAGGAGCAGCAGCAACTTTGACCATCGCATGGCGCAGCACGCGATCGCCCAAGAAATACCCCCGCACCAACTGTTCAATCACCGCCCCTTCTGGGTATTCTTCCGAAGGTTCCCGCATCACGGCTTCGTGGAGATTTGGGTCAAACTCTTTTCCTTCCGGACGCATTGGAGAAACGCCAATGCGCTTGAGGCAATCTACCAGCTGCTTGTAAACACCCTGATAGCTTTTGTGAATTGTCATTTCACCCTCGTTCTGAGGCTTGATCTGCGATCGCGCCCGCTCAAAATTATCAACCACTGGCAGTAACTCAGTGATGGTGTTGCGCTTCACCTGCTGTTCTAATTCTTCTTTTTCTTTCGTAGTACGCTTGCGGAAATTATCAAAATCTGCTGCAATCCGCATGGATTGAGTTTTGAAGGCTTCGCCTTGCTGATTAAGCTCTTCTAATTGAGCTTTCAACGCCTCATTTTCCTGCTTCAAGCTTTCCAGTGTCGTTAACTCTCCATCCAATGACGACACTTCGGTGGCTGATTCTGCTGCTACAGCCTCCCAATTTCCCCCTTCCTCCGTCGCTCCTGAGTCTGCTGACGCCTCAGCCATTTGCTCGTCAAAATTTGGTGGCGAGTCTAAATTAGGGTCTATACTCAAGTCCCCCTCCATTACTTCTGATTCTCCGCCACGATCTTCTGAACTAACCGTAACCGATTCATCTGTCTGTTGCGACGTGTTCTCTTCTAACTGCTTTTCTTCGTTGATCATGCTCCACTCATCCCAGTTTAAAGACTGCTAGTAATCGTGATCTCATTTGTCTATCTCTCCCACTAGCAATCCGGTTCCTTGCAAGTTTTTTTAATGGCACAGCCTTGATGAAGCCGTACCCATCAGGGCGGGATTACCACTTCCTTCAAATTTTAGTGTACCTAGGCAGAATCACTACAGCTTACCTGAGTTGCTACATGGACCAGATGCTGAAACCTTTGCCTGTCTTTAATTTTTATTCTATAAGAAACTACATTTTTATTACAATTTATAGCACTTCCTTCCTCAATTTATTTTTTTATGGTATTGGGAAATACAGCTTGGGTAATCACTATTTTGATTATTACCTCCTTTGTATCCTAGGAAACTGCTCTATGATTAAGAAAATTCTTACGTTGCGGAAGAAAGCTGATCTGAGAGCTTGCCACAGATGGCCACTAATCTGACCCTAAGGAGTGTTTCTCTAGGTACTATTTCTCATTCTAGCCTTAACGCTCTAGCTTGACCCATGAGGCGGCGATCGCTAACAAGATCTCATAGGAGAGCGGTGCAAACGCGAGTTACTAAAAGCTATCATTTATAAATATTCTACATAATGCATAATCCAGCTTTTGCTTCCCCCCAGATTCTATCAAGTTCAGATTACCTGAGAACTTGCGTGCCATCGTTGTCAGGATGTTTGTAACTAAAGCGCTTTGGCATCGAACCTGACTCATCCAAAAAGCTTTTCCCTTCTGGGTGCTACGACGTAACCTAAATTAAGGAAGGGGCTGCTCTCCCTGTGCCCGAGTCATTATAGAAAGTGTCAATTGACGCATGTGGTTGTCCCGCTGTGAGCTTCTCAAACACAGTTTAAGCAACGGCTTCTGGGAATACTTTGTAATCTAAGGAGATATTCTCACCCGCTATGACTCAATCCTCATCACAACGACGCGCCCTTGTCGTTCGCAATGATTTTTCTCCCTTCGGCAACAAGCTGATTGCTGCGGGTTACGTGGATATTGACCAGATGCAGCAGGCGTTGGTAGAAACGCGCAAGTCAGGAAGACCCCTGACAGAGATTCTTGAATCGATGACAGGACGTCAGTTGCCACCTGACTTACTGCGTCAGTACAAGAAACAGCAGTTGTTTGAACTA
>DATNQP010000249.1:0-2190 GCA_036703965.1 Leptolyngbyaceae cyanobacterium | reverse complement strand
ACTGATCCAACTGTTGAGTATGGACTGAGCATTCGACAAACTGCTGACCAGCCTCTAACTTATGCTCAGGTAAGGACGCCCTCTCCCTACAATACCTATCTCAACCCCGGACTCCCACCTACTCCCATCGCTAGTCCAGGTCTAGCTAGTTTGAAAGCCGCTCTGTATCCCGAAAACACTGATTACCTCTTCTTCGTCGCCCGCTACGATGGCACTCACTTTTTTAGTAAAACGCCAGAAGCTCACGAAGCGGCTAAAGTTGCCATCCGCAAGCAACGGGAAGCCCAACAAAAAGCATCCCCTTGACCTAGTTGTCCTAGAACCTTGAATCAGTCAATTCAAATAGTAGTCTTGGCAACTGAACCAAAGGCTACAGCTAACTTGAGTCCACAACAGCTGATACCCTAGAGAATTAGGAGAGTCAACAAGGCAAGAAAGTGGAGCTTAAACGTTTTACATTGCCAGCTTTCCAAGATGCCAAAATTTTGAAAACTCACTATTATAACTAACTATGTCTTGGGTATCAAACTTACAACCTGACTTAATTCTAGGAGGCCCCATCTTAAGTCTAAGCCCAGATATCCTACAGCAATATCAACTTAAGGGTTTAGTACTGGATGTTGATGAGACCTTGGTTCCACTGAAAGTAAGTAAAGCGTCTGAGGAACTTAGGCAGTGGGTAGAGCAAATAAGACCAGTAGTGGCACTTTGGCTAGTGAGTAATAATCTCAGCGCCAGTCGGATTGGGAGTATTGCCAAGTCACTAAATTTGCCTTACATGGTAGGTGCTGCCAAGCCTTCACGGCGAAAGTTAAAAAAAGCGGCTGAGGCAATGAATCTACCCGTGGAACAGGTAGCAATGGTGGGCGATCGCTTGTTCACAGATGTCTTGGCAGGTAATCGATTAGGAATGTTTACCATTCTGGTCGAGCCAATGATAGACCCAGCCGTGACAGTGACTTCCTATCCGATTCGTGACTTTGAGGTTTGGGTGTCTCAAGCCTTGGGGGTTTCGCTCACGGCAAAGCAACAAAACTTAAACAAACCTGATAAATAAAAACAAATGGAAATATAAAGAAAAGATTATAAAAATTTGTCGCCTTAAAAATTCATGGGATTCTAATGATGGTTCAAATGGGGTCAGCCAATATAAAGACCCTAACTATAAAAAACCTGTCATAATACTCTCGCCAAGCGCCAGCCTCCTATATTTAGGAGCTAGGCGCTTTATAATTTTGTATTGCTAAAAGGGTTGCAGGTTCAGGGATAGCACCTCATGCCTCAAACAATCGTTATCAAAGTTGGCACATCCAGCCTCACCCAACCAGAAACGGGTCAGCTAGCCCTTTCGACAATTGCCAAGCTAGTTGAAACGCTCACGCAGCTGCGCTCCTCAGGCCATCGCGTCGTGCTGGTCACATCTGGCGCTGTGGGAATTGGCTGTGCGCGGCTGGGGCTAAAGTCTCGCCCCCAGACGATGGCACTAAAACAAGCCGTGGCAGCCGTAGGTCAGGGACGCTTGATGCGGATATATGACGATTTTTTCACCAGCCTACAACAACCGATTGCTCAAGTTCTCCTAACCCGCCGTGACTTTGTGCAGCGTAGCGGCTACGTCAATGCCTACGCAACGTTTCGGGAACTGCTACAACTGGGTGTCATCCCGGTGGTAAATGAAAATGACACTGTAGCAGTAGAGGAATTGAAGTTTGGAGATAACGATACCTTGAGCGCCCTGGTGGCAAGTTTAATTGAAGCAGATTGGTTATTTTTATTAACCGATGTGGACAGGCTTTACTCAGCAGACCCACGGGCAGTACCTGATGCCCAGCCGATTGCGCTAGTGAACCGTATTGAGGAGTTAGCAGAACTACAAGTACAAACTGGTGAATCAGGCTCCCAGTGGGGTACCGGCGGCATGATTACAAAAATTGCTGCCGCCCGTATCGCCACTAGCGCTGGTGTGAGGACGGCGATTACAGAAGGCCGACGCCCTGAAACAATTGAGAAAATCTTACAGGGAGAACCTCTCGGTACCCAGTTTGAACCCCAGCCCCGGACTGATAATGCCCGCAAGCGGTGGATTGCTCATAGTTTAGTCCCAACCGGGAAGCTCTATCTCGACAGTGGAGCTGTAGCGGCAATAGTCCAAGCTGGTAAATCTCTGTTAGCCGCAGGAATTACCAGCAT
>DATNQP010000248.1:0-7724 GCA_036703965.1 Leptolyngbyaceae cyanobacterium | reverse complement strand
GTCCGACCAGAGATAACCCGGCAGCATTTGTCAGCAACGCCTCAATCCTGGACGATTGAGCAGAGTGAGAAGCTCTATCGAATTCAGGGATGGGGAGAGCCATACTTTTCGATCAACGCAGCGGGTCATGTCACAGTTTCTCCCAAAGGCGATCGCGGTGGTTCCTTGGATTTGATGGAACTGGTGGAGGCACTGCGGCAACGGAATCTGGGACTGCCGTTGTTGATTCGCTTTTCGGATATCTTAGAAGACCGAATCGAGCGGTTGAATGCCTGTTTCGCCAAAGCGATCGCCCGCTACAAATATCCTGGCACTTACCAGGGAGTCTTTCCAGTTAAGTGCAACCAGCAGCGGCATCTCATTGAGGATTTGGTGAGGTTTGGTCAACCGTATCAATTCGGTCTAGAAGCGGGTTCCAAGCCCGAATTAATGATTGCCTTGGCAACGTTGAAGACGCCCAATTCCCTGCTCATGTGTAATGGCTACAAAGACCGGGAATACATTGAAACCGCCTTACTCGCGACACGCATCGGACAGACTCCGGTGATTGTCCTAGAGCAGTTAGAAGAAGTGCAGTTAGTAATTGACGCCGCGCGTCGGCTGGGTATCGAGCCTGTTTTAGGGGTTCGGGCAAAGCTGAGTACAAAAGGTACAGGTCGTTGGGGAGACTCCACAGGCGATCGCGCTAAATTTGGTCTGACGATTCCTGAAATCCTTAGCTGCGTTGACCAGTTGCGGGACGCGGGGATGCTGAGTTCATTGCAGCTGTTACACTTCCACATCGGCTCTCAAATCTCTGCAATCAGCGTGATCAAAGATGCTATCCGAGAAGCCAGCCAAATTTACGTTGAGCTGGCTGCCTTAGGTGCCAATATGCACTATCTCGATGTTGGCGGCGGCTTAGCCATCGACTATGACGGCTCCAAAACGAACTTCCATGCCTCGAAAAACTACAACATGCAGAATTATGCTAATGATATTGTTGCCGAGGTGAAAGAAGCTTGCGAGGGGCGTCAGTTACCAGTGCCCGTGTTGATTAGTGAGAGTGGTCGCGCGATCGCATCCCATCAATCTGTCCTCATCTTCGACGTTCTTGGTACCAGCGATGTCCACTCTGAAACACCTGCACCCGTCCAGGAAAAAGAGCATCTGATTATCCGTAATCTTTGGGAAACCTACCGTAACATCAACGTTGAGAATTATCAGGAAGCCTATCACGACGCCATCCAGTTCAACGAAGAAGCGAAAAGTCTCTTTAGTTTCGGTTATCTGAGCCTCACCCAAAGAGCCAGAGCCGAGCAACTATACTGGGCATGCTGCCAAAAGATTCTCGAAATTGCCAGAACTCAGGATTACGTCCCCGACGACCTGGAAGACCTGGAAAAAATCATGGCATCGATTTATTACGTCAATCTATCGGTCTTCCAATCCGTACCTGATTCCTGGGCAATTGACCAACTGTTTCCGATTATGCCCATCCACCGGCTCAATGAAGAACCGACGCGCCGAGGTATCCTGGCAGACCTCACCTGCGATAGCGACGGCAAAATTGACCAATTTATCGACCTACGGGATGTTAAATCCGTGCTGGAACTACATCCCCTCCGGGAAGTAGAGGAGCAGGGAAGCAATGCCGGAGCTTTAGTGAGCACAAGGGAGTTTGGTAATATTTCATCCCCAATCCCCAATCCCCAAAATCCCAAATCCCAAATCCCAAATCCCAAATCGAAAGAACCCTATTACTTGGGTTTATTCCTTGCGGGTGCCTACCAAGAGATTATGGGCAACTTACACAATCTCTTTGGTGACACCAACGCCGTCCACATCCAATTGACACCCAGAGGCTATGAAATTGAACATGTTGTGAAGGGCGATATGGTCACAGAAGTGCTGGGTTATGTTCAGTACGACGCCGAAGACTTGGTAGAGAGTATCCGCCGCCGCACTGAGCAAGCCCTGCAAGAGAACCGCATCACCCTCGAAGAATCTCAACTGCTGCTGCAAAACTACGAGAAGAGTCTGGGCAGTTACACGTATTTAGTTGCAGGTTGAAGGTTAAAGGTTGTGGGTTATCTTCCCAACCTTCAACCTTCAACCTTTCAACCCAAACTAAGTATCGCTTCCCAGAAGTTCCGCGATCGCCTGTCGCTCTGCCGGTTCCTGAGCTGGCATAGTCCGACGGGTGTCGGTAATCAACCAATCCAAGGCTGCCGCTTGAACGTCAATTGTCGCACCAGTCTTGTCAACGCAGTAGCGCCCAAAGACCAGCTTGTCTACCAATCGCACTCCTGCCCCTAGGCGGGAGTATTCAAAAATCACGCTGTTATCAACAGTTGCTCCGCTACATACCCAGCAATTAGGACCAATCATTGCTGGTCCAATAATCTTTGCTCCGTCTTCGATATGGGTCATACCACCGATATAAACCGGTCCTGTGACCTCAACCTTGTCCCAATTCACTGCTACATTCAAGCCCGTGTAGATTCCTGGAGCCACTTCCTGCCCTGGAATTGACACATTCTTAATCTCTCCGAGCAGAACACTGCGAATTGCATGCCAATAGTCTGGCACTTTGCCAATATCCACCCACTCAAAATCCATTGGCACGGCATAAAAAGGAGCATCCATTGCCACCAATTTTGGAAATAGCTCACTACCAATGTCATATTCCTGACCAGAGGGTATATAATTCAAGACTTCTGGTTCAAAAATATAAATGCCTGTGTTGATATTGGTACTGAGCGCTTCCTCCACTGAGGGCTTTTCCTGAAAGCTCTTCACCCTACCTGCCTCGTCTGTAACGACGACGCCGTAGCTAGGAACCTGCTCTAGTGGTACGGTTTTTGTCACTATTGTGGCAATTGAACCTTTTTCTTTGTGCCGCTTTACTGCCTCCGTCAAGTCGAGGTCAATTAGGGCATCGCCGCAGAGAACTACGAATGTATCATCAAAAAAAGGATAAAAGTCTTGGATTCGGCGCATCCCACCGGCAGAGCCGACTGCCTCTCCCACCAGTTGACCATCAACAATTCGACCCTCAAAAGAATAGGCAATCTGGACGCCGAATCGCTGTCCATCACGGAAATAGCTTTCAATTTCGTTAGCAAGGTGACTGACATTGACGACAACTTGGTCAAAGCCATGCTGTCGTAACAGTTCTAGTAAAAACTCCATCACTGGTTTTTGCAGGATGGGAATCAACGGTTTGGGAATGGTGTAGGTGATGGGGCGAACCCGAGTCCCTTTACCAGCCGCCAGAATCATGGCTTTCATGAATTTTTTTTCCTCAACCTATGCCATACATTTTTGGTTTGGTCAATTGAGTCTGATTTTAACCAGTCCGTCGCTAGTTCACAGGAATTTCGTCTAAAGACTTCATCCTATGTAGCAGAAGTGATGACATCGATCAGTCAATAAAACAATAAATTAACAAAACCTTTACCTACTAACGGTAAAGAGTCAAGTGTTATTGAGCAACCCTGTAAATCTTCTCGCAGTTTACTTTCTTTGCACAGAAAGTACCATCAGCAACACTGTTCTTCCGAAGTGGAAGCGAGTCAAGTCTTACCTAAGCTTCAAATCCTGACCCCAGATCAACACCCTTGGTCTTTTCTACACCAGCGCACGGATTTTTAGGTCTTGGTAGAACTCCTCTTGGGATAATTCAACTTTAGACTGAGCTGACAACAGTAGCAGTGCCCAGAACACACCGACTCGATCCTTTGCTCTTGGTTCAGTTGCATCAACAGCCGTTTCGCCTGAAGCGTTCTCGTAGCATGGGCCGTTAGCCGCATGGCTATCTCCTTCGCCAGAGGCGTTCCCGTTACCCGAAGGAGTTTCCGGAGGGTAGGGTAAGGAAAGAGCTTCATCTAACGCTGCTGGTGATAACGTCCACCACTCTAACAGTTGGTCTAAATTCAGCCAATCGTTTCCTGCTGCTAGTTCTTGCCAATGACGCGAGAGAAACACTTCCAGCTTTGTTGCAATTTCTGTCAGATTTTCATCGTGAGCCAAATGAGCGATCGCTTTTGCCGCCTGAGTACGAGACATCGATCGAGGCTGCTTTGAGCGGGGACGCAAAGGTGCTTCCCCCAGTTGCTGGGCCATCTCCTGCAACTGGTCAATCAGCTCTTGCAATGTCACCGGGCGTCTTTTGGGTGGCGGCGCAGTGGGACGGCGGCGCAGATGGCGCTCTAGATGCAGTGGTAATCGGGTTCCTGAGTTTTCGGGATCGACCTCCTCGTCCACCTCAGTCAGTTCTGGGTCTTCCAGTTCCTCCATACGCCCCAAGGTATCAGCTTTGAGTAAGACCAGCATTGATGCCCACAAAAAAGCCTGCCCCGACTCGGACAAATCAGCATCACGACGTCCAGGTTCAGCAGCATTCAAGAGTGCCAGTTCACTTAAATAGCGGTCAATCACCTCAATCACCTGGACATCCCAGGGGTCAATTTCCCCCCGTTGTGCCAGATCGATAAGGAGTGCGATCGCTTCTTGAGCAGGTGTTCCAGTCATTACGCGCTTTGAAAGGAGTTCAGAATTAAGGAGTTCAGGAGTTCAGAATGTCTTTCAGATGGGGATTCAGACCCCGCATGAAAGGGAGCCACTGAACTTGGGAGAGTGGGGGCTTGAAACCCAAGAATAAGCCTGTGAGGTCGCTCCTATCCTCAGGAGAGTTCCAAGTTCAGAACTCTCCTGAACTCCTGAACTCCTGAACTCCTGAACTCCTGAACTTCTGCATTCTTCTTGGTCACTAGTAGACTACCATTCAACAACCCTTGCACAGGGGGTCTGGGGGAGGCGCTCCGTCCCCCAGTGGGGGTTTGGGGGGAAATCCCCCCAATCTGGGTTTTTGTCTCGCAGCGACTAATCTTCGCTCAAGTCAGCACCATTCAACAGAACCTAGCATTAATCTACCAATACCCCTTCTGTCATAGCTTGAGAAGCCGATAGTACAGGCAGCTGTCGCTCTTCAATCTCTGCCTTGTAGCGTTCAAGGTCTTGCTCTAATTTCTGAATCTGTTCTTCTTTAGAACGCACCTGACGAATCGCTTTACGGGACTCCAACTGCTGCTGCAACCTTGTCCAAATGCTGAAAACCCAGGCAAGAGCCGCCCCAAGCCCCATCGCCAAAATTAGTTCAATCGCCAAGGGAGCCTGAACCTGGACATCCTGAATAATTTTAATGGAAGCAGGCTCAGTGTTTTCCATGCTAAATAAAACCAGAGCCAAACACATAGCAAAAATAATCAAAAAATTAATCTGTCGCATCAGCTGAATCCTTTCGCTTGCATTCGCTTGCCAATTTAACAAACTCCAGCCACAAAGCCTACTCCTTCTGGGGATTACTGCTCTGTTCCCTCACGGCTCACTCGCGTCGAGGGTTCACGGGAATTACTTTCAGTTGCCACCACTTGAGAGTGACGCATCAGGCGGACAGCATCAATGGTGCCCTTGATGGTGCCAGCCAAGGGGACAGCGACAATCACGCCCAATACTCCAGCAATCTTAGCCCCCATTAAGATAGCGATGAAAATTATGATGGGATTGAGTCCGATAAACTCACCCATTAATCTGGGAGCCAGGAGATTGTCTTTGATTTGCTGCATAATAATCGCCGCGATCGCCACCCGAATCGCTAACCAAAAACTGTTGAGCATGACTAAAATCGTCACCAAACCAATGCCCAACGTTGCCCCAATGAAAGGAATTAGTTCAGCGATGCCAATCAGCAGGGCAAATAGCAGGGCAAACGGCACCTCCATAATCAAGAATATTGGGGTCAGTATGGCGAACATGAACAAGGCCAGCAGGAGTTGACTAATAAAAAAGTTTTGAAAGTTCAGCTGTATAGATTGGCTGAAGGGCAACCCAATTTGAGGCGGTAGTAAGTTCACCAGACCCTGCCAGAGGCTTTTCCCATACAGCAGCATGTAAAATGCCAAGACAATGACCAACACCGTGTCTATTAGTCCAGACAGTGTCCCTAAGGCAAATCCAACGACCTGAGTCGCCAGAACCTGCACTTGACCTTCGATACGAGTATTGATAGTCTCGCCAAGGGCTTGCAGGTTAATCGGTAAACGACGTGCTTTTGTCCAGTTGTCTAACCGTGCCAGATTCTCGTTACTAGCTTCTAACCAAGCTGGGATATTGTTTAACAAATCAGAGGTTTGGTCAATCACAATTGGCACTAGGGTGATTCCTAGAATGACCAATAGCGTTAAGGTCAGTAGTAAAACGACAATTACTGACTGAGACCGACTCCGGTAAATCCGCTCTAAAAACCGGACAGGGTAGTTCAGTAGAAAGGCGAGAATTGCCGCAATGACTAGCACCGTAATCAGCTGATGAAAATAGCTAAATACTTGGGACAAAATCCAGATATTGAGCGCCAAAAGTGGACCGCTCAAACCAATCAGTAGGAGACGTTGGATGTAGGCTGAACGGTGCATTGTAAATACCCTGTGATAGCGGCTCATTGAGGCAGAATCATACAAGCAGCAATTGACAAGATTAGAAGGACAGCGAGGGGAAAAGTAAAGATGGACACCAGCGTAGCGGATTTGCGCAAAGAGTACACCTTCCAAGGGTTGAATGAAACGGATGCCCATCCCAATCCTTTCGAGCAATTTAAAGCCTGGTTTGACCAGGCACTGGCAGCCCAGCTGCCCGAACCGAATGCGATGACAATTGCTACTGCTACCTCAGATGGTAAGCCGTCTGCCCGAATGGTGCTGTTGAAAGACTATGATGAGCGGGGCTTTGTTTTTTTTACCAACTACGAAAGCCACAAGGGGCAGCAGCTGGAAGAAAATCCTTGGGGTGCTATTGTTTTCTGGTGGGCAGAGTTAGAACGACAGGTGCGGATTGAGGGAGCTGTTGAAAAGACTTCCCCCCCTGAGTCAGATGTTTACTTTCACAGCCGTCCACAAGGCTCTCAGCTGGGAGCTTGGGTTTCCAATCAAAGTCAAGTCCTTGACAGCCGCGAGGTGCTGGAGCAACGGTTGCAGCAGTTGAAAGAGGAATATGAAAATAAGGAGATTCCTCGTCCGCCCCACTGGGGAGGTTTCCGGGTGATTCCAACCGAGATTGAGTTTTGGCAAGGGCGTCCTAGTCGGTTACATGATAGGTTACTCTATCGGCGGCGTGAGGATGGCTCTTGGAGGATTCAACGCTTGTCGCCTTAGCTTTGGGGTAACGACGCTAGAACAGCAATTCACTAATCGGACAAATCAGAGACATAGGGATGTATAGGAAGCTATCGGGAGTATGTCACCTTTGCAAGTGAACGAACAGCCCTCACCCTAAATCCCTCTCCCCGTGGGAGAGGGACTTTAAAATCTTGCTCGCCTTCTCCCCGTGGGAGAAGGGGCTGGGGGATGAGGGCTAACAAAGATGACATGCTCCCATGTAAACTGCTCAATGGCGACAACTGCATCCGAAATGTCCTGCAAATAATCTTCCAATTGTCGCTTGGTCACAGATAGACAACCTCTTTCAAAATTCGCTCTCCAATACGAGGCTTCAAACCACCCTTATGCACCAGATCAACTTTCACTCCTAAGTTATCACTGAGCTAGTTCTCTAATCTTCCAGAGTCTTCATGCTCTAATATCACTGAATGGCTTTTCGACTTCTAACCGTAGAGCGCTTATTGTTGCTGGGTGTGGAGCGTTTACGGCTGGCTGTTGATGACTTTGATTCTGAGGGACGGGTGCTAA
>DATNQP010000247.1:0-2277 GCA_036703965.1 Leptolyngbyaceae cyanobacterium | reverse complement strand
GAAGCGATCGCTTATGGTTTGATGCAGCACCTTGCTAATAATGACGGTTATTCCGATGAGGGCAAGATGTATGGAATACTGCTGGTTGAACTGCCTGATGGCGAACAACGGGTACTCAAAGCTTTCTCTGGTCTTCTGAATGGTCACAGCGTGGTTGAAGGCTGGGTACCGCCAATTCCGGGACGAGACCAAGTTGCCTTAGAGGAAGCCCGCACCTTAGCTGAACTGGAGGCTATCAAACAGGAACTGATTAGGCTGAAGCAACTTTCAGAACGGCAGCAGTACGAAACGTGTAAGAGTGAGTTTGATCAGCCGTTGCAACAAATGAGCGATCGCCATCGAGATTGCAAACACCAACGACACGAAAAACGTCAGATATTCTGTGAAACGCTCACGGGAGAAGCACTTACTGTTGCCCTTGAACAACTTGACGAAGAAAGCCGTCGGCATGGAATTGAGCGACGGCAACTCAAACGCCAGCAGAATGAGGTATTGCAACCGCTCAAGCAGCAGATTGAAGCGACGGATGCGCGGATTCGCGAACTGAGACAACGGCGTAAAGCACTGTCCCGCCAATTGCAGGCTCAGATGCACGCTGCCTATAGCCTCACTAATTTTTCAGGGCAATCGCTATCGTTGCAGGAATTGATGCCAGGAGGCTCGATGCCCACTGGCACAGGAGACTGTTGTGCCCCAAAGCTGCTGCACTATGCCGCAACACAGGGTCTAAAACCACTGGCAATGGCAGAGTTTTGGTGGGGTTCATCCTCTGTGGATAAAGTCCAGGGAGAATTCTATGGCGCTTGTGTGGAGCGCTGTCAGCCATTGATGGGGTTTCTGCTTTCGGGATTGAGACCTAACCCCCCAGCCCCCTTCCCTGCAAGGGAAGGGGGAGTAAGAAGCCCCTCTCCTTGCAGGGGCGGGGTTTGGGGAGAAGGGGGAGTAAAAAGCCCCTCCCCTCGCAGGGGAGAGGTCTCTTTACCCATTCTTTATGAAGACGAATGGCTGATTGCGGTGAACAAACCCGCAGGATTACTTTCCGTGCCTGGTCGTTATCGCGATCGCCAAGATAGTGTCCTCAGTCGCTTGCGTCATCTGTTGCCTGATGGCATAGCGCTTATGACGGTGCATCGCTTGGATCAGGACACCTCTGGTATCCTTCTGCTAGCTCGCGATCGCAAAACCCATCGCCAACTCAATCGGCAGTTTCAGCTGCGGCAGGTTCACAAGGTTTATGAAGCCGTACTTTCCGGTTGTGTGACCATTGAGCGAGGTGTGATCAAACTACCGTTGTGGTCAGATCCTCAAGATCGCCCCTATCAGAAAGTCGATTGGCACAAGGGTAAACCTAGTCTGACTCGCTTCCAGGTGATAGCGAAAGAAGGAGACTGCACTCGTGTAGAGTTCATGCCGCTAACAGGACGCACCCATCAACTGAGGGTTCACGCGGCTGATTCGAGAGGACTTAGGGTACCTATTTTAGGCGATCGCCTTTATGGATGCCGTGCCATTGCAAGTCGATTACATCTGCACGCGAGAGAACTTCGCTTCCAGCATCCGCAATCCAGAGAAACCCTCCATCTACAAACAAACACACCGTTTTGACGACATTCCAACAGCTAATTTTCACATAAAAAGCCTGCGGGCAGGATACTAATAATAACGCTCATGTCATCAAAAACGGCAAAGGATTACCTGTGGCTATTGAGAGCAATCTACAAGCAGATGTACATAATCCGAATTCTCCTAGTGCGATCTACGATGTTGTCGTGATTGGTGCTGGACCTATCGGGTTAGCAACTGCCATTGGCTTACGCAAACGGGGTATTGAAAATATTTTAGTCGTCGATCAAACTCGCGCCTTTCGTCAAGTTGGTCAGGTGTTGGATCTTCTCCCCAATGGATTAAAAGCTCTCAAATATTTAGATACTCAAGCTTACGAAGAGGTCAAGGAAACTGGCAATAGGCTCTTTAATCCCAAGCCGTCCAGTGATGAGGAGGCTGTCGGAACAACTCAAGAACCAAAACGCCCAAAGACTTCAGCTCAATGGGTTCAAAAAAATTTGCGGGGACAGCGGATTTCGGCAATTTCTCTTAGCTTCGATGATTGGTTTAAAGATTATGGGGAGGGTCGAGTATCAATAGCTTGGTATGATTTGCAGACTACCCTGAGACACTTACTTCCCCAAGATCGGGTCAAAGCGAATCACCGTTGTATTAATCTAGTGGATGAGCCAGAGATTGGCTGTGTCAGGGTAGATTGCGTATCTGATACCA
>DATNQP010000246.1:0-3259 GCA_036703965.1 Leptolyngbyaceae cyanobacterium | reverse complement strand
TGTTACCTGCCTTTGCTCATGGATTCTCACAATTGACTCTACTTCTTTTAAGGTCGATTCTGTAATGAGAATTTGACCGCCTACGGTATAGGATTCGATGCGGTAAGTCAGGTTCACTTGGCTGCCAACAACACCGTACTTGGTGCGTTTCTCTGAGCCAATATTCCCCACTACGACAACACCTGTATTGATACCAATGCCCATTTCTAGTTGCGGCAAGCTCAGCTGCTTCATTGTGTCGTTGACAGAATCCATTGCCAACTGCATGGCAACCGCGCAGGCAACAGCCCTTTGAGCATCATCTTCTCGTAGAGTAGGGGCACCAAATAAAACTAGAATTCCATCACCCATGAACTCATCAATGGTTCCCTGGTATTTGGTAATCACCTCCGCCATATCTCCCAGATAGATGTTGAGGATTTTAATAACCTCTTCGGGAGATAATCGTTCTGCAAGGCTTGTAAATCCTCTTAAATCAGAGGTGAGTAGGGTAATTTTCCGCCGCTCACCGCCCAGTTTTAAGCCTTCAGGCTCTTCTAGTAAGCTGGCGACCACTTCATCTGTCAGGTAACGCCCAAAGGTCTTACGAATCTTGCCAGCGGTGCGGGCAATGTAAGCGGTAATGGTAATTGCACTCATCGCCAGTGCCCAGAGGGGCGGGACAACGGGTATCCACCAACCTCCTAAGAAAGCCACATAGGTGCTACCCACCAAAGCGCCCCCGGCAAGAAGTGCAGCACTAGCCTGATTGAATGAAAACTTGCTAACGCCGTCCCTGTATCGCCTCTGCCAACTCACGAGGGCACCAACAGCAGACCAGAGCAAAATCCACAACCCCTCTACAGGTTCTGGCAAACTCTTGAGCAGGGAGCGACCTTCTAGCGCAGCACTGAGAATCTGACTTGTAAGATTGGCATGGATTTCCACCCCAGCCATCCGCTCCGGAAGGGATAAGAGACTGCTGCTGTAGGGTGTAAAGTGTAAATCTGGAAAAGTCTCGCCAACTCCACCAATCAGGATAATGCGATCGCGTCCCCAATCCGGTGGTACGCGGTCTTTGAGTATATCCATCATTGAGACTGTGGAAAAGTACCGGCTTGGTCCTCGGTAGTTCAACAACAGCTGGTAACCACGAGCATCGGCTCGCACATACCCCCCATCATTCGCTTCAAAGGGAACAAAAGCTGTCTTACCCAGCCGCCAATTCTTCGTTCCTTCAACAATCTCAGGAGAGACGCCTTCAGCTTCCAGATACAGCAAAGCCAAATACAGACTAAAGCTGTAGATAGTTTCCCCATTTTGAGCCTGTAAATCCACTAAGCCTCGCCGCAGCTTGTTATCGGCATCCAAGATCACATCATTAGCGCCTACTTGCCCTTTGGCTTTTAAAACGGGGGGGGGTGATACCGCCTCGCGCCTGCTATCGCCAACGACTTTCTGAATACCAACCAGATTGCGGGTAGATTCAAATACCCGGACTAATTCTGGATGACCCGGTTCCACGGGTAAATCACGATAAATGTCTAAACCAATTGCTCTTGGCTGCCTAGCTTTTAGTTTCTCTAGCAATTGAGCAATTACACCATCAGGAATAATTGATTGCTTAATTTCTCGGATATCGGCTTCGTCAATACCAACAATCACAATCCGGTTGTCGGGTGGTTCCAGAGGGCGCAGACGAAGATATTGGTCAAAAGCTGCCCACTCCCAAGACTGGAACAAACCTGCTATACGGAGTAAAATCACCAATCCAGCTACCGTGGGGACGGTAAGCCACACTCCCCGTCCTTCCCAAAGAAGCCGTTTGAACTTTTCTCGCATAACAGTATCCTTATAATCATGGCAACGCGACAAAACGTGACACATAACTCGAAGGTTTGCACGGATGAATCCGCACAGGCGCTACTGCAATTAAAGTCACCTCAGAAGTGAGGAACTTCCTACTGCCTATTCCTGACTCCCCTTGAAGGTTCGGCTCTACAACACTCCACCAGAGGTGCATTAGCGATCGCATTGAGTTGAACTGACCTTAACAGTTCTGTCCAGGCATCACTAACCTTCGAGTCATTCGGACGAGCGCGGCGCAACTGAGCCAGAAGGCTCAGGGTTTCTTGCCAAACCCCAGCTGAGGCGTATACCTCTGCCTTTTTAAGGGGTTCTCTTGCAGCCGCGAGCTTAGTCCTCTGCTGTGGAGTGAGTTCAGTACGCTCGATCACCCCTCGGACAACTCGATCGTCACTCCTGTTGGCTCGGTCGCAAATCAGCCCCAACTCCCACAAATACTCCTTGCCAGTTCGTAAAGATACAGTTGCCGGGAGGATCAGCTTTACCACACCAGGGGTACCCTTAATAGCCAAATTCGTTCGGTAAACGTCCTTCTGCTGATCGTCCTTAATCACAAATTCTGCGGTTCTCGCCTCAGTTTGGGGAATATACCAAAACAAGGTAGGATTTGGGGAAATTGTTGTAACCACGTTATTGCGAGGAGTCAAAGCCGTTACAAGAGGGTAGTTGCCCTGAAGGCAAGATCTTGGCTCTGGATTACGCTGCCCTCCCCCAGTTGTTCTACGAGGTGCTCCTCGGTTTGATGTAGGCGGGAAGGTGACACTGACTTCTAGGGACTGCGCTCTAAGCTGTGGCGTCACTAGAGAGAAAGCTAAAAATTCTGCACTGAGGACGACTGAAAGAGCCGCCCAATAGGAAAGATACTTCTGCCACCCCATGCTTGAAATTTCTCCTAGTCAAATCGTTACCACTGACCCATTCACTCTAAGGGTCGTTATGCAAGTCACTATATATCTAGCCCAATTGCTCTTATGCAGCTTGTCGGATGAGTTTCAATTTTCAAGCGTCGATAAACGCGGATGAATTTGATAATTATCTGTGTTCATCTGCGGTTCTCAGGTCGAAATTTGAGGCAATTGAAGGCTTATGGATAACGACGAGGATTTATCTAGGGAGTTCCCCTGAGGACTAATGACTAGGGACTAGGGACTGGGGACTGGGGGCTAGGGGCTGGGGACTGGCAATAGTTCTATGTTGTGAATTAAAAAGTTCAACTCAAAACTCAGAACTCTTCTTTCCAATCCCCAATCACTAAAACCAACAATTATTTCATATCAGGCGGTCTGTTTTCCTTGAAAGATGCCAGCCATTCCCGAACTTGACCAGCGGCAATATCGCGAGCCCCTAAACCAAAGGCAAGGGCGATCGCTACAGCGATCGCGCCTAGGAGTAGTCCAAAGGCTAAGTTAACAAT
>DATNQP010000245.1:0-6314 GCA_036703965.1 Leptolyngbyaceae cyanobacterium | reverse complement strand
ATATCGATAAACCCGCCCCTACCAACCAATTGATAATTACCAAATTTGCTATGTGACAATCATTTGCCTAAATGGTATTACTTGTATCTCTGGAATCAGAGAAAAGGTGGCAGTACAAGTCCGTACTCTATTCTCTGGTGAAACACACACTAATGGGTTTATTGGGTACTAAATCGTACTGAACCCTGATAGGGGTTGGAATTATCCTGAAGAAAGGTTGGCAATTAGACTCTATAGCATTGCAAGTTGCTGGTTGCTGTTCTTCAACTAACTGCATCTCCAGAACTTCCAGTGTCTCGCGTCAAGAGCCTAATTATGCGATGAAGAATTGCTGGCATTTGTCTGTTCACGAAACCCTAGGCGAATGTTGTCTGCTTAATGAGAGCAACGTTCTTTGTATAGGGACAAAGTATCGGCTAATGGTATGTGATCAATCTTTACGGCTCGATGGTCTGCAAGTACTCGTTGTTGATAGTGACCCTGATTCTAGAGAGCTGCTGACAATGCTGTTGGAAGAGTATGGCGTCGAGACGATCGCTGCAACGTCAGCTCTTGAGGCTCTAGAAATCCTGCAACAAGTTAAACCAGACCTCCTAATCTGTGAAATTGGCTTGCCCAAAGAAGATGGTTACTCGCTGATGCACAAGGTGAAAGTCCTTGAAACGCAAGAGCAAGTCCAAATTCCAGCCATCGCTCTGACAGTATACGCCAGCAAGGATGATCGCACCCATGCCTTATCAGTCGGCTTTGAGGAGCACTTACCTAAACCGTTTGACATCGAGGAGTTAATAGAAACAGTTGCTTGTCTAACTCAACACGTTCAATGGGTGCCTACAACATGAATGCAACTGCCTTTACTCAACAGATAGAAGCGATGTCCGACTGCTGCACAACCAGAGTCACCATCACCCGGTTGCTGACGCAACTACAGCAGCAAAGGAAGTTGAGCGTAGACTCCCAACATCACCTGATTTTGAAGGGATGGGATACCCAATGAGCTTCACCAAGCTGGACTATTGCCAATCCCTTCCTGATGCAGGAGGTTCTAACACGTTCTTTCCGATAAACTTGAGGTACATCGGTTCACGGGTTCGTGACATTTTCGCTCCTCCCTCGATTCTGCCTATCAAAGGGGGATTGAGGCGGAAGCAATACCAGGAATATCGCCATGAATTTATGCCCCGCTGTTTGAGGGATGGCTATTTACGCGATATTTCTGAGAACCATTACATGACTATTGAAAACCAACTGCTTGCTAGCCTGTCTCGTGAGACATACGAGAAGCTCGCCCCCTACCTGAAGCGCGTCTCGCTAAAACAAGGCGATAGGCTCCACGAACCTGATGAGATCATCAAGGAACTCTATTTCCCGATTGATTGCCTCATCTCGATCACGATCACGATGAGTGACGGCTCCACGGCTGAGACGGGTGTGGTCGGCAACCGTGAAGTGCTGGGCATCAACGCCGTCATGGGCGTCAGCGAGACCTCGCAGACGGAATACGTCGTACAGGTCGCGGGCAGCGCGATAAAGATAGAGGCGCGGGTGCTGCGGGAGGAGTTTGAGCGCAATAAGGAACTACGCCATGTGCTGCTGCGCTATACCCAAGCCCTGATCGCGCAGATCTCGCAGACCGCCGCTTGCAACGGTCTCCACGTTCTGGAACAACGCTTGGCTTGCTGGCTGCTCAAAGTCCAAGAGCGTGTTGACTCGGACGAGCTTAAGCTGACGCAGGAGTTCCTTTCCCATATGCTGGGCGTGCGCCGCGCTGGTGTCACGCAAGCCGCGCAAAAGCTTCAGGAGAGCGGTCTGATCTCCTATAGGCGCGGTATCGTCCAGATCCTTGACCAGCCGGGACTGGAAACGGCTTCGTGCGAGTGTTTCAAGACTCTCAGAGAACAATACGATCGCTTGCTCGGAACAAAGCCCAGAGGTTAGCCATGAGGTCTTTCTCACCTGCCCTCCTAATGCTCCCAAGTAAAGATCGAAGCTGAACCTACCCGTCTGATTACTTACAGGTTAACTCTCGTCAGGTTGTAATACCCTTTTATTCAATGTTTGCCCTAAATTCCCAGCATCGCTCGCGAAGCGTGCGCTACGCGCACTCCCCCCTTCGCCCGCCGTAAACGGCGGGCGAAGGGGGGAGTGCGATTTATAGGGTGCAAAAAGTGAAGGGGTATGAGTTCTTTTCTCCTCACTTGGTGAGTAACGTTTTAGCGAGGAGCAACACGGTAACAAATGAGCAAAAAACAAGACACACCGCCGACAATTCTGCTGGTCGAACAGGATGACGAGACGCGATCGCTCCTGAGATATAACCTTCGCAATCGAGGTTACCGTGCGATCGTAGCGCTAGACGAAGAAGATGCGATCGCACGGACGCGGGACGGGCGCGAATGCCCTGACCTGATTTTGCTCAGCCAGTATCTGCTGCCGCTAGACGAGGTCATTAACATGGGGCGGCGCATCCGCCAAGACGCCAGGTTCCCCAGTGGCACGCCGCTTGTCGTCATGGCTGATCGATACGGGGCGGATATGGAAGGCAAGGACGTTAGAGTGAGCGACAGTGAGTACGTGACCTATCTGGAAGATGGGGAGCAGTTGATCAATCTTCTGTACCGTATTTGCCCAGTCTCGACGCCGCCTAATCAGCCTGTTTGAAGACTAGTACCGCTTCGCGGAATTCAAGATTCAAAATTCAAAAGGCTTACATGGCAGGCGTTTCAGTGAGGCGTGAATAGTAGCTTTATTTCCGCCGCTCTGTACTAGGTAGTTGGCGAATTGGGTGTGTTTCTACAATTTGTAACACACCCAAATTTGTTAGCTCATCAAGTAGGTTGCCAACCCTCGCGATAAAAAGAAACTCGATAATCTTTACCAGGAGGAGTATTGCGATGCACCACCTGAGCCAGGGTTGTGGTATTCATAATTTCTTCCCAACCCACAGGTGAGAACGTTTCTGGATTGAAGACATTTTCTGATAACAGAGGATTGGTTAATGCTTGAGAAAAAGCATCAATTCCTATCAGTCGTCCGACTAAAGGAGGTAAGGCTGAATTTTCCCGTAGGTCTTCTGCATAAAGTCCTACATACAGCTCAATATTGTCTACATGACCATACAAGCGTTGTAGTTCTTTTTGGACCCTTTCATCGCTACTAATCTGATTGAAATCGGTCACTCGTGGATACTTACACATCTCACGGTAATCGTTATAGCTTCTTAATTTTGCCGCACGATCTAAACGAATACTTGCTAACTCAGTCGGCAGTAGGAAATCAGGCGTATTGAATAAACCCAGTTGCGCGGCAGGTTGGGAACAACTTTCCTCAAATAAAGCTCCCAAACCCTTCTTGATAATCATGTCATTGTTCCACATCGAATCGGGCATGGGAATTTTTTGCCCATCATAGATGAGCGTATCGGGCAGCATGCTATGCCAACGATAGACTAAAGTAAATTCTACCGTCATCCAATTGGTGCGATACCATTTCTCATCCGTAAATGAGAGGGGATCGGTGAAGAATTGAAATTGATAGGGAGTAATGTGGTTAATATAATCCTCCATCACAATTTTCAGAAACTCAACCATCACAATATTTCTGGCTGTGTGGTACAGGCGTTCATCATCCCAAGTAGGATAATTCTTGGCTAAGAGGTCGCACAATCGATTATGTTCTCTTAAGGCAAGAACATTCAGCATTACATAACCAATCTGCACATTGACCCGTTCGACTTCTAACCCCATAGCAAATAGTTTGTATTTCTTCTCTGGGGGGAAGCTCTCTGATTTATTAACAAATTCATTGGTGACTACATGAGGCATTCCTTTGAATTCTTCTTTGGGTTTGCCATTCTCATCGTAGTAAAAAGGAGGATATTCTTCTCCATTGAGAATTTGGCTTTTTAGCTTGCCTCCTTGGTAAGACCTCAATAGATGAGTAATTTCTGGGGTCAACCCATAGACGTTACAGAGGTCGATTTGGTGGTTGGAACTATTCCTGAGGTGATTCTGCCGGTCTGTACGCAGAAAGCTGTCAGTAAACCATTGGACAAAATAAGGAAAAATCAGGCTAGATTTTGGGGAATATTTAGTCTCTCCGGTCTTCTTATATAAGACAGCTAGGTCTTCCACAGGAGGAAGATTTTTCTCAAACTTTTCAGTAGGGGTTAAGTTAACGCCTAGATAGTTGGTATCAGTTAAAGGTTGCCAATCAGTAGGCGGTAGATGGAGTCCCGAATAAGTGCGATCGTTTAATGACTCCCAAGAGGTATAGGGAGACTTGGTACTAAACGGATAAGGACGAGTCGGGATTTTATAGATGGCATTGTTAATAAGAGTTTTGTTGACTTTCTTCTTGAGAGCATCGTTGCTCTGAATAAACGCCCAAACCGGCTTAAACTTAGTTAAAGCCAACGTCTCAAGTTTATTTCTAAACCCGTCTCTGGATGTATCTCTTGCCATAATTGCTTCTCCTTCTGATTCTTGTAGATTAGAGCGATCGCGTCGGTCTGAGCCTGATACTTTAATAACCTAAGTAGGTAGGTGAAAATAAACGTTGCTAGTTTTAGGGATTGGGGATTGGGGATTAGGGACTGGGAACTCTTCTCCAGTCGGGAGCCTCCCAAAGTTGCAAATTGCCCACAGACTAGAAGTCTGGGGCTATATAAACAAAGCCTGCCTACGCAGGCTCAATTGAGTCCGCGTAGGTGGACTTCGTTTTTGTAGCCGCGATTTCCAATCGCCAGGTATTTTTACAAAAATGGGATGCTCCCTCTCCAGTCACCAGTCACCAGTCCCCTTTCACGACAAGTCACGTTTAATTATCCCCATCTATTTATTAAAGTATTAAAGTTCTGTTCAATTTGAATTAAGTTTGGATAAAAGCCTTTCTAAATTCTTGGGGCGGTAGTCATTGCGGCTTTGCAAACGCTTAATTACGCTTTCATGAAGCTCATCAATAGTATCGCTCACCTCACGGAACTTGATTCCTGCCAATTTGAAGATCCCAGGATCGTTTTTAAAGTCACACTCATAATTAGGATTAATGCCCGTCGGAATGACACTGGGATCGAATTCCAGCCCCAGTCCTAAGTTACGGCTTGAATCGAGCATCCACTGCAAGGCTGCGTCTGATAATCCGCTGTGTTCTTTCGTTCCACCACCGACGCAGCCGTGTTCACCTGGAAACCAAACTTGAATGACCCGCTGGTTCTCAGCTTCAGGATGTTTCTTCATGGGGGTTACGTCGAAAACTTCGCGGATTTCATCGATCGCAACGGCGTGCAAGGCATTCTGAATCCCCTTATTTAAAGTGGTGTCGTGGAATCGATACCGCTTATTGAGTTGTTCGTGCAACGCCTTGAAGGCAGGTAGTCCAGGAATCCCAAGGGAGCCGACGGTGTCGAAACAACCAATCAAGGTGATGGGGACGCGATCGCCATATGCATCACGATAATCGACAGCGACCTGATCCCTTGGTTTAACATCTCGATTACGGTAAAGCTCGTAAGCTTCGTGTGCCCTAGTCACATGAGGACGCGATAGGAGACCAGAGCAGTAGATCATTCCTGCTAGACTTCTGACCGTGTAAGCACCGCGACTGAACCCGAACAAATAAATTTCGTCACCAGCAATATAGTTGAGACTAAGGAAGCGGTAGGCATCCTCGATGTTTCGATCGATTCCTAGTCCGGTGACTGCGCCCAAAAACTTGTGACTATCTGTTCCAATGCCCTCATCATAAAACACGATCTGTGGAACTCCATCACTGGCGAGCGGTTTCACGGCTTGAGCCAGCTTAACCACATTGCTTGGATAAGAACTAACTAGCTGTTGCCAAGTTCCATCACAGCAAACAACAAGACGTTTCATGTTCTATCTCAAAGTTTTTGATTAATAGATAAGTTTGTTCGCGAATTTAAAAGTGGGTTCGACAAAAGCGAGCGACAGTTGAAGGGGACATGCTCCCAGCGAGACTTGCGTCTATTATTCAGGTCGCAGGTTGCCACCAACTTATTTCTGTCATAAACGAATTCTATAGGATTTTACTGACACAATATAGTGCTTTTACATCCTCAGATAGATGCCATAAGCTGATGTGCTTTCAAGAAGATGCAACAGTTTTAATAATAAATTTTGTAAAGAAAATAGCTAACACCTAACAACACGAATTTGCATAACCTCCTTTCAGATCAGAGATAGATAGAGTAGGTTGCAGGAATTACACCCTAACCAACGCCAGTAGACCATCGAGAAATTATGGTGATGTCTGAGGACAAGACGCACAGCGTTTACGTACAACTGACTTCCAAA
>DATNQP010000244.1:0-4743 GCA_036703965.1 Leptolyngbyaceae cyanobacterium | reverse complement strand
GCTACTGGCTTACTGAAGAAATTCTTTCCCCGCTTGGCGGCAATGGAGTCGAATCTGCCACAAATTACCCAAGATGCGTTCCGAGACAATTTACCCGATGTTGTCCCAGCGCAAGGGGAGAAGCGCTATCGAGTGGGTGTGATTCTGGGTTGTGTGCAGCGCGTGTTATTCTCGCCTGTGAATGAAGCAACCGTGCGTGTCTTAACCGCTAATGGTTGTGAAGTCGTCATTCCGAAAACTCAAGGGTGTTGTGCCGCGCTGCCGGAACACCAGGGGCAAAAGCAACAAGCCCAAGCTTTGGCACGACAGATGATTGATAGTTTTGAAGGCATAGATGTCGATGCTGTGATTATCAACGCGGCTGGGTGTGGTCATACCTTGAAGGAATACGGTCACATTTTAGAAGATGACTCAGAGTATCGGGAAAAAGCTAAAGCATTTGCGGCTAAGGTAAAGGATGCTCAGGAATTTTTGGCGCAAGTGGGATTGACGGCAAAGCTTTTAGCCGTTACGGATGAACCGTTGACGATGGTTTATCAAGATGCCTGTCACCTATTACATGGGCAAAAAATTAGTGTGCAACCCCGGCAGTTGTTGCGGCAGATTCCAAATGTGAAGTTACGCGAACCAATAGACGCGGCTTTGTGTTGCGGCAGTTCTGGTGTTTACAATATGCTGCAACCGGAAGTGGCAGATGAATTGGGACAGCAAAAGGTTGACAATTTGCTCAATACTGGTGCTGAATTAATTGCTTCTGCTAATCCGGGTTGTTCGTTGCAAATCAAGAAGCATTTGCAGCTGAAAGGAAAAGAAATGACCCTCATGCATCCGATGGAGTTATTGGATTACTCGATTCGGGGAGTGAAGCTAAAAGTATAGGCAGATAAGTGATGAGTCATAGCAAATATCGCTTTATCCTTGCATTTGTTGCAGGCTTTCTCTCGGTTTTGCTCTTTCACCAAGGTATGCTAGCACTGCTGCATGTCTTGGCGATCGCGTCACGCTCTCCCTATCCAACCACTCCAACACAGCCATTTGGAATACCACAAATTTGGTCATCTGCATTTTGGGGAGGAGTCTGGGGCATTGTCTTCGCAACTATTGCTCCTCGCTTTCGACAAGACACTCGCTATTGGGTAGCGGCACTGCTTTTTGGAGCGATCGCTCCCACACTAGTAGCTTGGTTTATCGTCGCGCCGCTCAAGAGTCAGCCAGTTGCAGGCGGTTTTCAGCCTGCGGCGATGCTAACAGGTCTATTGGTCAATGCTGCTTGGGGGGTAGGAACGGCTTTGCTGCTGAGATTGTTATCTAAGCTGAAGCTGGCTACCTAACGTTCTCAACGCTTATAGATTGGCTAAAATTTCTCGACGGAAGGTCGTAGGTCGATTTCTTGTGTCCAAGCTGTTGCATCCTGCTCATAGAGTTGCCAGTAGGTTTGGGCAATAGCTTCTGGTGCCAAAAGTGTTTGTTTCTCACGGTTGGGTGACATTGACCGCACTCTTGCTGTGTCAATTTGCCCATCGATAATGATATGGGCAACATGAATTCCTTGTGGACCGAACTCACGAGCGAGACTTTGTCCGAGAGCGCGTAGACCAAATTTCCCCACCGCCAGACAAGAAAAACGCGCACCTCCTCTCAACGCTGCTGTTGCGCCAGTCAACAAGATTGTGCCACGTCCTTGCTCAACCATCGCTGGTAGCACCTGCTGCGCCCCTAAAAAGGCTCCAAAGCAGTTGGCTTTCCAGCTTTCTTCAAATTGTTGGGGGCTAATTTCAACAATGCCTCCCATTTTAAAAGCGCCTGCGTTGTAGATAAAAACTTCAGGGTTTCCGAGTTGCGATCGCACCTGTTCAAAAGCATCGGCAACGGATGTTGGATCAGTTGCATCGACAGAGATAGATAACGCTTGACCGCCACTATTTTCAATCTCCTGCTGAATTGGGTTCAGCTTCTCAAGGGTTCTCGCCATCAAACCTAGGGCAAAACCTTCTGAGGCAAAGCGACGTGCGATCGCGCTTCCTAGTCCTGGTCCCACACCTAAAACTACTGCTACCTTAGCTGAAGTCATGTCACCCTCCTTGCTTTCTCGATTCCAACTTTAAATCAGACTGCGATTAATTGATGATTTTCCTGCTTTGAGGACAAGAGTAAGACTGAGCGTTTCTGCCATAATCGAAATGACTAATTAAGGGTTTAGCTTACCCACCTCCTGCTCTTTCATTGAGGATGTTGTTATAAATGGAACCTTTAACGGCTACAGCTTTGGCAGTCGGCACTGTGCTTGCAACAAAAGCAGTGGAAAAAATTGGAGAAAATGTCGGGGATGCGGTAAGTGAGAAGACTCGTAAGTTTCTGTCGTCGCTCAAACATCAGTCTCCGGATACCGTGACTGCCATTGAACTAGCCCCACAGCAACCCTTGGATTATGGTAAAGCCGTGCTGGAGGTAGAGTCAGCGGCGGAAAAAGACGCTGAACTCAATCGAGTGGTGCAGGAGTTGGCAGCAACAGCAGAAGCTAACTCAAACCCAAAGCTTGCTGAACAACTCCAAAAGGTTCTCCGAGAGATAGACGATGCCCTTAAGTCTCAACAGCCCTCTATCCAAAACCAAAACTTGGCGAAGTTGCAAGAAAAGGGAATTATTAACCAAGGCGTTATCCATAACCAGCACAACACCTTTTGAATAGAGTCGCCCTGTGGGAAGGGGGCAAAGTTTATTCCCGATGAGCCACCCCTACAGATTGACTGGCACGATATCTGTGGCAAAGTCTTAGCGCAGCAGCGGGAAAACCAGCGACTCCGGCTGCAAGCTACTGAGCGGGGTTTTGAATTGAATGTCTACGTACCACTGGGATTAGTTGAGCGCAAACAACAGCAGCGTCGGCGTGGCGATGTTCCTCTAGAGGAGGTGTATCAGCTAACCCAGGAAGTCATTACAAAAGAGTATGACAATGACAAGTTTCTGACAGAAGTAATTGAGCCTGGGAAAAGCGATCGCATTGCTATCATCGGCGAACCAGGTGCCGGAAAGACAACGCTGCAAGAGAAAATTGCAGTTTGGATGCATGACAACAACAGAGGCTTGCCGATTTGTATCCCATTAGGAGGGTTGCAAGGGAAATCCGTCGAAGAGTATCTACTCCAGATTTGGCTCAAAGCGGCACTGCGATTCATTGAACCTGATGTTTCAGGAGTAGAGGTGCGACATATTGTTTCTCTACAAAAACTGTTCCGTGAGGGGAAGGTGTGGCTGCTGTTAGATGGGGTAGATGAGATGGCGACTACCTCACCTGTGGAAGCGTTAGCGACTATCAAGGAACAATTGACAGACTGGCTAGTAGAGGCGCGGGTGGTGCTGACTTGTCGCCTCAATGTCTGGGATGCCAATGTCAACACTATACTGACTGGCTTTGAAACCTATCGCACTCTGGAGTTTAAGCCGGAGCAGGTTGAGGATTTTATTCGACAGTGGTTTGCCTGCGCGTCTGAGTCGCAACGGGGAGAGGAATTACTGAGGAAGTTACAGGAAACGGGGAAAGAGCGCATCCGGGAATTGGTGAGAAATCCCCTGCGGTTGTCGCTGTTGTGTCAGACATCGTATTTGCTGCCTGTGGATGAGCCATTGCCGGAAACTAAGGCGGCTCTTTACGAGAGATTTACTCGCTATTTTTATGAGTGGAAACAAGAGCAACATCCGACAACTGGAACTGAACGGCGGCAATTGAATCAAGCACTAGGCGAATTAGCTAAGGCAGGAATTAACAGCGCTGTTAGGTTTCGGTTAGGGGAGGACTTAGCGTGTGATGTAATGGGTGAACCACTGTTCGATTTAGCTTGCCGTCTTGGTTGGCTAAATTTGGTGGATAGGGAGGCGAAAACTGATGAAGCTGTCTATGCTTTCTTTCATCCCACGTTTCAGGAATATTTTGCGGCGTGTGCGATCGATGATTGGCGCTATTTCCTGAATCACGATAATGAAAATCCTAACCCTCTCCTAAACCCCAATCCCTCCCTAGAGTATGACGGTGGTAAGCCAGCATACCGCATTTTTGAGCCACAGTGGAAAGAGGTCATCTTAATTTGGCTAGGTAGAACAGATATACTGCAAGAGCAAAAAGAGAATTTTATCTATGCTTTAGTAAACTTCAAAGATGGTGTTTCTCCGTTCTATCGGTTTCAAGCTTTTTTTCTATCTGCAGCTAGCATTGCTGAGTTTCAAGACTTTAAATACTGGAATCCTATTGATGCAATTGTCTCACGAATTGTTTCTTGGGGTTTCGGTCATTTTGATAGCAATACGCACGGCTGGTTTATGCCTGTTAATTCTCATATTTCCGAGAAAGCTATAGCAGTACTACAGGAAAGTAACCGCAGTACAGTTATTAAAAAGCTAACTCAATTGTTGGTTGATTATATGAATATCTTAAACGAATTATTTGCCATTTGTAAAGATGAGGAAATTCCCACGCCAGTAGTACTAGGTTACGATGGTGCATTGTTAGATTTCGTTATTGTAGTTGCTTTAAGTTTATTGAAGTTGGAACCTACCAACTCATATGCGGTCAAAACCTTAACCGATATAAAAGATACTTTTTACATGGATAAGCTGTTCGGCATTTAAATAGGGTATAATAGAAATTTTAATTTAGCCAAATTAAGGCGGCAATGCCAGCAAAGAATCATCTCAATTCCGAGCAACTAGAGAAACTGCAAAAAGCCTTAAAAGAGGAAGAGAATGGAG
>DATNQP010000243.1:0-2776 GCA_036703965.1 Leptolyngbyaceae cyanobacterium | reverse complement strand
GCTGCGATCGTAACTGGCTTGAAGGCTGGGCTGCGGTTTGCCTTGAATGTGACCCCAGTAGTGGGTATCTTCCATCCCGACTTCGGTGGCGGTGCGGTTGAGCATGGATTGCTGCCGGTTCTTCACCATGTGGTGGTGGCGCATCATCAGAGAGCGAGCTTGATTTTCAGTAGACATATGCGGTTTCTCCGTATTCTTTAGATTAATGTTGGGCTGTTTTTTTCTTCCTGTCTCTAACTATAACAGACAATTCTGTATCTAAAGCTACCAAATAAAAATTGTCACAAAACTTTACAATTGGGTAATTAGGCGAGAATGTCGATCGAGGTTGCAGGAAGCGCGATCGGGCGCAAGGCTAGTTGATTCAAGCCCAACCTCAGAGGCTGTAAAAGCGCCAAAGGATAGCAACTTAGACTAGCCTGACCATAAACAGCCGTGAAACCCTTTGTGCCATCTGGTAGACCGAAAGAGAGAACCTGTTTGCTCGCTTCACGTTCAGGAACACTTGCTGCTGTGACCACCACGCGCAGCACTAAGTCGAAGGTATCAAGGGCAGTGTGGCGTTTTCGACCCTTGGTGCATGAAGGCATTGTCAAACCCGACCCTCTGATGAACCATCGTTGCAGTCGCAATACTTTGACCAAAAATAATGGGACACAAGCCCCTTCTTCAGTGGACGGCTTTCTGTTAACTGTCTTAGTATATTGATGTAGAGGTTTTCCAGGTCAAATGTTTGTCAAGGAGTTTAAAGGGAAAGGGAAAACAACTCAATATTCAGCGATAGACGAGGCGATTAAAACTGCTCAATTTGTCCGCAACAAGTGTGTCCGTTTTTGGATGGATAACAAAGATGTGGGGCAGAAGGATCTGTATCGCTATAACACATTGTTGAGAGCTGAGTTTCCTTTTGTTAACGCCTTAAACTCCCATGCTTGTCAAGCTTCGGTCGAACGAGCTTATTCATCAATTGCTCGGTTCTACGACAACTGCAAGAAGTCTATTCCCGGAAAGAAGGGTTTTCCAAAGTTCAAGAAAAACAGTCGCTCTGTCGAATACAAGACAAGCGGTTGGAAGCTTTCCGAGACTCGCAAGCAGATAACCTTCACCGATAAAAAGGGAATCGGCAAGCTCAAACTAAAAGGTACATGGGACTTAAACTTCTACCAATTAGACCAGATAAAACGGGTTAGGCTAGTGCGTCGTGCCGATGGCTACTACGTTCAGTTCCTAATCAGTGCTGATAACAAGGTGGAGTCTGAACCCACAGGTAAAACTGTTGGCTTAGATGTGGGACTCAAAGAGTTCTATACAGACTCCAACGGTCACACCGAACCCAACCCTAAGTTTTATAGAATCGGAGAAAAACGTCTAAAGTTTCGACAACGGCGTGTTTCTGGCAAGAAAAAAGGCTCTGCCAACCGCAAGAAAGCCATTAATCGACTAGGACGAGTACACCTCAAAATAAGTAGGCAGCGTGAAGAACACGCCAAGAGACTGGCGCGTTGCGTAATCCAATCTAACGATTTGGTCGCTTATGAAAATTTGGGGATTAAGAACTTAGTCAAGAATCACTGTCTCGCTAAGTCGATTAATGATGCGGGTTGGTATCAATTCAGGAAGTGGCTAGAGTAGGTCGGGGTAAAGTTTGGCAAGATAACCGTAGCGGTCAATCCTGCCTACACTTCCCAGCAATGTTCTAACTGCGGTGCAACAGTCAAAAAGACTCTGTCTATGAGAACTCATGTCTGTGGATGTGGATTCGTTCTAGACAGAGACTGGAACGCCGCTATCAACATCCTGAAATTAGCCTTGAGTACCGTGGGGCACACGGGAACTTGGGTCTTTGACCCGAACGCTTCGGGAGATTCGACCTCTACTCTGGTTGGAGCAATCCAGTCGCAAGCAAGTTGGGTCTATGAACGAAGAATCCCATCGCCTTTAGGCATGGGAGTGTCAAACGAATGCTACTCGGCGACTTCCGCTTCCGCTTCAGCTTCAGGTGCATCTGGCACATCTTGCTTGATCGTCAAATAGCGAATCACTTCTTCGCTCAGACGCATCGCGCGCTCCAGGGTAAAAATTGCAGCGCCCGGAGCTGTATAGTTCATTTGAACGTATACTCCGTCTCGGTGCTTGCCGATTTCGTAAGCCAAACGGCGCTTGCCGCGGTGCTGAGTTTCGATGTTTTCAGCACCTTGATCGCGCAAAATAGTTTGATATTTAGCGATCGCCTGGTCTGTCATTTCCTCACCCAGATCGGGGCGCAGAATGTACATTGTTTCGTAAATAAACGGTTTCATGGCAATAATCCCCTTATGGACAACAAGGCTTCTCACGAAGCAAGGACTTATTATCATATCCCAACTATGAACAATCTCAAAACCAAAAAACCAAATTCCCCAAACAACACTCCCTCGCGGTGGAGGACCCTGTGGACGTACAGCATCATGAGCGCGATCGCACTTTTAATGCTGTTTCCCCTGCTGTGGCTTCTGAGTACCTCCCTCAAATCCCCCACCGAAAACATCTTTCAATTTCCCCCGCAACTGTGGCCCCAACAGCCAACCCTCGAAAACTTCATCAAAGTTTGGCAAACCAACCCCTTCGCCCGCTACCTGTTCAACAGCACCCTGATTGCCGGCCTCACAGTTAGCATCAACGTTTTCTTTTGCGCCCTCGCCGCTTACCCCTTAGCCAGACTCAAATTTCGCGGCCGCGAAGCCATCTTAATCACAATCATTTCCACAATCATGATTCCCTTCCAAATAGTCATGAT
>DATNQP010000242.1:0-11146 GCA_036703965.1 Leptolyngbyaceae cyanobacterium | reverse complement strand
TAGGCGCTTAGCAATCAGGCGTTTAGTGCAAAATGTGTCTATCAATTGCATACGATCATCATTAGAGCCATATGTCCGAGGCTTTCATCAGGACGGCAATACCCCGTTAGGAAGGCGGGAACACCGATCCAGAAGAAGCTGTGCGACTTCTTAGAATAGCTGTAGTTAAAGGAATTATCTATTAAAGAGTAAACAGACGAGTCAACATGCAACCCACTAATCCTAATCAATTTACAGAAAAAGCCTGGGAAGCGATCGCACGCACTCCCGATATCGCTAAAGCTTCCCAGCAACAACAGCTCGAAAGCGAGCACTTGATGAAAGCCCTCTTGGAGCAAGAAGGACTAACTAGCAGTATTCTCAGTAAACTTGAGGTACCAGTCCAGAAAGTGCGCGACGCAACAGAAACCTTTATTCAACGCCAGCCCAAGGTTTCTGGTAGCGGCACTTCTGTCTATCTCGGACGCAGCATCGATAGCCTCTTAGATAGAGCAGAGTCCTATCGTAATGAGTACAAAGACGACTTCATATCCATCGAGCATCTGATGCTGGCTTATGTCAAAGATGACCGCTTTGGCAAAGCCTTATTCCAGGAATTTAAACTAGATGAGAAGAAGCTCAAAAGTGCAATTACCCAGATTCGAGGCAACCAGAAAGTGACCGACCAAAACCCAGAAGGCAAATACGAATCACTGGAAAAATATGGACGTGACTTGACGGAAGCCGCTCGTGAAGGGAAACTTGACCCAGTGATTGGGCGGGATGATGAGATTCGGCGCACAGTTCAAATTCTTTCGCGTCGCACTAAAAATAACCCAGTGCTGATTGGGGAACCCGGAGTTGGTAAAACTGCGATCGCGGAAGGCTTAGCGCAGCGAATTGTTGCCGGTGATGTACCCCAGTCTCTCAAAGATCGGCAATTAATTGCTCTGGATATGGGTGCGTTGATTGCAGGTGCCAAGTTCCGGGGTGAATTTGAAGAACGCCTGAAAGCCGTTCTCAAAGAAGTCACCGACTCTCGCGGTCAAATCATCATGTTTATTGATGAAATCCACACCGTCGTTGGTGCTGGTGCTACCCAAGGAGCGATGGATGCTGGCAACTTGCTCAAACCGATGTTGGCGCGAGGTGAGTTGCGTTGTATCGGTGCGACAACCCTCGATGAATACCGCAAGTACATTGAGAAAGATGCGGCATTAGAACGCAGATTCCAGCAGGTTTATGTAGATCAGCCGAGTGTAGAAGACACAATCTCGATTCTGCGGGGACTCAAGGAACGTTATGAAGTCCACCACGGGGTTAAGATTTCCGATAATGCCCTAGTTGCCGCCGCTACCTTGTCTACTCGATACATAAGCGATCGCTTTTTACCCGACAAAGCGATTGATTTAGTGGATGAAGCCGCCGCACGGCTGAAGATGGAGATTACTTCAAAGCCAGAAGAACTCGACGAAATCGACCGACGAGTCATGCAGCTGCAAATGGAACAGCTGTCGTTGCAAAAAGAAAGTAACCCAGCTTCCAGAGAACGGCTAGAACGACTCGAAAGAGAAATTGCCGACCTTCAAGAAGAACAACGTGCCTTAAATGCCCAGTGGCAGTCTGAAAAAGACGTTCTCAATCGCATCCAAGGCATTAAAGAAGAGATTGACCGAGTCAACGTTGAAATTCAGCAAGCCGAACGTAACTATGACCTCAACCGTGCTGCTGAGTTGAAATACGGCAAATTAACAGAGTTGCAAGCCTCCCTCCAACAAGCAGAAGCCCACTTGGCAGCTACTCAAACCAGTGGAAAATCCCTGTTGCGAGAGGAAGTTACAGAAGCAGACATTGCGGAAATCATCTCCAAGTGGACAGGTATTCCTATAGCCAAGCTTGTTGAATCGGAGATGGAGAAGCTTCTGCACCTGGAAGATGAGCTACACCAGCGGGTAGTTGGTCAAGAAGAAGCTGTTACCGCCGTTGCCGATGCGATTCAGCGATCGCGTGCTGGTTTAGCTGACCCCAATCGCCCAACAGCTAGCTTTATCTTCCTCGGTCCGACTGGTGTGGGTAAGACGGAACTAGCAAAAGCCCTCGCTGCCTATCTCTTCGACACCGAAGATGCCTTGGTGCGGATTGATATGTCCGAGTATATGGAGAAGCATTCCGTCTCCCGACTGATTGGTGCGCCTCCGGGATACGTCGGTTACGAAGAAGGCGGACAGCTGACAGAATCCATCCGCCGCCGTCCTTATGCGGTGATTCTCTTTGACGAAATCGAGAAAGCTCACCCCGATGTCTTTAATGTGATGCTGCAAATCCTCGATGATGGTCGCGTCACCGATGCTCAGGGTCATACCGTAGACTTCAAGAACAGCGTGATCATCATGACCAGCAACATCGGCTCCCAGTACATTCTGGATATTGCCGGTGATGATAGTCAGTACGATGAGATGCGCAGTCGGGTGATGGACGCCATGCGTACTAGCTTCCGTCCAGAGTTCCTCAACCGGATTGACGAGGTGATTATTTTCCACGCTCTGAAAAAACACCAATTGCGGCATATCGTCCAGCTGCAAACCCAACGCCTAGAAAAACGTCTAGCAGAGCGCAAGATGTCCCTGAAGCTCTCGGAAAGCGCCCTCGACTTCCTGGCAGAAGTCGGTTACGACCCCGTCTTTGGCGCACGACCCTTAAAGCGGGCGATTCAGCGCGAACTGGAAACCCAAATTGCCAAGAGCATTCTCCGAGGTGAGTTCACTAACGGTGACACCATCTTTGTCGATGTCGAGAATGAACGGCTTTCCTTCAAGCGTTTGCCTGCTGATTTGTTGACTGTTCAGCCCAGCTAATTTACCAAATGCCTCGTTGAGAGCCTCCGCGCTTTTAGCCGGAGGGTGAAAACGGCTAGAGAGGATTCATACTCACCTATCCTACAGACCCCTGTAGGATAGGTGATAATTTTAGTAGGGCGAATCTAACGTTGACACTAAAACTACCTTCTGGCGATCGCTCCACTAGGGAGTACTTTTAGCAATCGCGCTGTTCCTCTCGGACTTCCATTTCAATTCGATTGGGCTAAGGAAAAAAGTTGCTCGGCAAAGTATTCAATTAAATCGTAGTGCGCTAGTTTATCGCGCCAAGATTGGGGTATCCCCTGCTCTCCATAAAAGGCTCCGGCTAACTGTCCGTAAACAGCCCCCGTTGTATCAGCATCATCCCCCAAGTTAACTGCTAAAAGACAGCCTTCCTCAAAAGACTGACTGTGGTAGAATGCCCACAATGCTGCTTCTAAAGATTTGACCACATAACCTGTCCCTCTAATTTCTGGGGGTTGACGATATTTGAACGACCCTGCGGCAATTTCGTCAATTTCGTCAACTAAGGGATTTTCGGTCCAATAGTCGGCAATTGGGCTGTAGTGAATGGAGAGTAACTCCTCTCGACTTGCTCCATTCACGGCTCCCACGATTAACGCACCTAGATATCGGCAAGCATCAACAGCCGTTGCTACGCCGTGGGTTGTGCGAGAACTCTCAGCAGACATTTCAATGGCTTCTTCCGGATTTTGGGCAAAAAACAGGGGTACGGGAGCCAAGCGCATGATCGAGCCATTCCCAGCACTGCGGGGATCTGTGGAACCACAGTAGGGTTCCCCTGTTCTTTTAAACTGCATCAGTGCCTTTCGCACGGTATTACCAATATCAAAGCATTGCCCTGTGCTGCTCAGGTGCCCTACTTGACACCATTGCAGATAGCGTTGCAGTTGATCGGTTGGGTCAAACCCGTTGTACTCAATCAGACTTTCTGCCAAGCACAGCGCCATTGAAGTATCATCCGTCCACTGTCCCGGTTGCAGTGCAAATGGACCGCCGCCGACCATATCCTTAATGGGTGTAAACGTGCCGGGTGGCTTGAACTCTAGGGTAGTTCCCACGGCATCGCCAGTGGCTAAGCCGAGAAGACATCCCCGATAGCGTTCAATTGGTTGCATATTAATCATCGAATTCTTCGTCGTCAAAGTCGAAGTTTTAATCCCTATCAGCTAACCACCACTTTCCTCGTTTGGTAAGCTGATCTAGTTCTTTTGGTAGCTCTGTCAATGGATTGTCATCGTACATTAGCATTGTTTCAGGAGGTTATACAGAACTACAGCCTGCCCAATCTTTTGAATCGCCTCATCAAATGCCGTTGTGTAACCAAAAATGTCAGCGGAGTCTTTGGCAATGGGTGTTATCGTCATTGAAGCCTCTCTTATGGCGCGACCTGTCTTTTTTTGGACTTCTACAACTTCTATATTGGTTCTCAGTTGCATAGACCTTAATGTAGGGGGACGAAGACCTTAGCCCCTACATTAAAACTACGTTGAACGCCATTAAAGCTGCTCTAGTCGGGAGACTAGACGAACCAGAACTTTGTCACCATTTCAAGAGCCAGTAAAGTTAGGATGGTAAGCGCTGATAAAGATTGAGCGCGATCGCGTTTCAACCAAGAACATATTAGAAGCAGAACAATAGCTGATATCCTTTATGCAATTACAGACACAAAAACAATCCTACACTCCAGAAGAATATTTAGAACTAGAGGAGGCGGCTGACTATAAAAGTGAATACCGAAATGGAGAAATTGTACCCATGACAGGAGGGACAACAAATCACAATAAAATTGCCGGAAATTTTTATGCCAACTTGAAGTTTGCTTTAAGAGGGCAAGATTACGATATCTATATCGGTGATGTTCGGTTATGGATACCTCGTTATCGTCAGTATACTTATCCTGATGTGATGGTAATCCAAGGAGAACCTATCTATACGGGAATGGCTACGACTACGGTGATGAATCCGTTACTGATTGTTGAGGTTTTATCCAAATCTACTAAGAACTACGACCTGGGAGACAAGTTTATTTACTATCGATCAATCCCTGAGTTTAAGGAATATATCTTGATTGACCAAACGAAATATCATGTCATGCAATATACTAAAACTCTTGAGGGGAGATGGTTATTAACGGAGTATGAATCTGAAGAGACGATTCTTGAATTAAGTTCAATCGAGTTTCAAATTAATTTGAAGGAGATTTACGAGAAAGTAAATTTTGCTGATAGTGAGGATTAGAAACATTCTGTAGGAATGTCTGTATTAGCTGGTGTAAAATGAAGCGCGTGATTCTTCAATCCTCTTAGAAGCTATGTTTGTGATACCACCCCCCGATCGACGGCCTCCTAATCAAGGAGTAACAATCCTTTTGTATATTGCTGGCATTGCTTTGGTGATTACTGCCATCATTCTGGTGCTGAGAGGGACAGGTGTTCTCAAGCAAGTTCCAGACTATCTGATTTGGGCGATCGTTCTCTTTACCATTGGTGCAGGTATTTTAGGCGGTCTTAAAAGTACGAGGCGTTGGTAATATTGAGTGCCTCAAGTGTTTCACCATTGTATTGGTATTAACCCGTGACTCCTTCTCCTCCATCTGAAACTCTGATCTTTGCTTACGTTTTTGCCATTACCCTTGCTATCACTATCGTGGTTTATGTGCTTAGGGGCTTTGGCATTTCTGGATTCACTGCGCTGCCTGGGGGTGTGATCTGGCTATTAATTTTGCTCTCAATTGCTACAGGGCTTATTTACGGCGTTCAGAAAACGCGGCGTTATTGACTAGGTAATATTGTAAGGATTCAGGTGATATCAAAATAGGCTCAAACAGTTTTCCACTCAACCTTTGAGCCTAAAACTTCTTAGAACAGAATTTCTTCGTTATCATTAAGTCTTTTAATCAAATTTCATAATCAACCTTAAGGGCGATTCAGTGCTGCATTGTCGTTCAGTAGCCTTCTATAGGTAGCAATGCCTATAAATTATGCTTGTGGAGGGTCAAGATGACGGACGCATATAAAGCAGAACGCACGATTTCTGCTGTTTTTAAAGAAGAAGAGCAATTAGATGGTGTAGTGCGGCGATTAATGGAGCGCGGCGTTCCCCAAGACCACATTTCGGTAATGGGTAAGAATTTTCAGTCCAAGACTCGGATTGCTGGGTTCATCACTAAAAAAGATGTCATTTTTGGTGGTTTGCGATCAGGTGCAATTTTTGGTTCCTTATTTGGCTCCTTTTTAGCTCTGCTGAGCGGAGTTGGGATTTTATTTATTCCCTTTGTCGGTCCTGTGGTAGCAGCAGGTCCCTTGGGTGCGTTGCTGCTGGGTGCAGCGAGTGGCGCGATCGCAGGGAGTGCTGGTGCTGGTTTAGTTTCCGCTCTCGTAGCTTGGGGAATGCCGGAAGAGAAGGCAACGATTTACCAGACTCGGGTAGAAGCGGGTGAGTTTCTGGTGATGGCAGAAGTTCCTGCCGACAGAAGTGGGGAATTTCAGTTACTGCTGGAAAGTGCTGGTGGGGAGGAAGTGCATACTACTGAAATGACCTTACCTCGTCCCTGTCCTGGGAAGTGTAATGACGCCAGCGATTTGTCTCCAGAAGTGCGATCGCATTTATCTGAAGACGCTCAAAAAACATTTATTGAGCGCTACAACGCTGAGTTCGATCAGACACAAGACCCCACCAAGGCAGAACATGCTGCCTGGGATGCTATTCATCAGCAGTATGAAGAAGATGAACATGGCATCTGGTCAAAGCAAAAAGTAACGGTTTAGTCATCCAAGAAAACAACTCATTAGCTCAACAGTGCAATAAAAGATACAGCCTCTTGAAGAATTGTTCAGGAGGCTTTCTTGTGCAATCCGAAAAAGTTGAGCAATTCCAGAAGTAAAACATGCAATTACACTAAAGAAATCTGCATGTTTTGATGCGGGTGTGGTCAAAACCAGTTGGTGATGTCCAGAAAATTTCTCCGCGTCCCCGCGTCCCCGCGTCCCCGTGTCAGTTTCAACCAACGACTTATGACCACACCGTTTTGATGCTGGCCACGCGGTAGAAGTAGAACTATCTAAAGATTACCTAAAAAAATGACTACAGAATTAGAACTGCGGCAAGCAAACGAGCGCTTTCAGCTTGCTGCTAGTGCTGTAGATTGCATTATCTTCGACTGGAGTATCGAGACACAGACAGTTGACAGGACACAAGGTTTGCTTGATGTTTTAGGCTATCGTCCTGAAGAAGCTGAACCTACCCTCAACTGGTGGACACAGCGCATCCATCCTGATGATCGACAGCGAGTCTATGAGGAAGTTTCAGATGCCGTAGCAAACCGAAGTGATTTTGCTACGGAATATCGGGTTCGCCACAAAAACAATCAGTACCTGTATGTCTGGGACAAAGGCCTAATTGTCAGAAATGAAATGGGTTCGGCTGTGCGTGTCGTTGGCAGCACCTTGAACATCACGGATCGAAAACAAGCGGAGATAGCCCTGCGAGAGCATGAACAACGTTTATCTGCGATCGCCACTAATATTCCAGGCACCGTTTATCGATCGGTAGTGCATCCTGATGGTACAACGTCCTTACCTTATATCAGTGCGGGTTTGCGGGAGCTGACTGGTTTAGAGCCAGACGAGGTAATAGCTGAGCCAGAACGGTTGCTCACAATTGTCCATCCCGATGACAAGGAGAAGTTTGATCGGGTTCTCAGAGCTAGATATGAGACGCTTGAGTCCGTCCAGAATGAGTATCGAATAGTTACCCTATCCGGTCAGGTCAAATGGCTTCAAGATAACGCCCGATGTTTCCGGATGGACAATGGTGATGTGGTTTTCGATGGAGTAACTCTGGACATCACTGAGCGCAAGCGGGCAGAAGAAGCTCTGCAACAGTTGAATCAAGAGCTAGAAAATCGAGTCACAGAGCGCACCATTGAGCTAGAACAGCTCAATGAAATACTCATTGTTGAGATTGGCCAACGCACAAGAGCAGAGGCTTCCCTCCGCCAACGTGAACAGGAATTTAGAGCTTTGGTGGAAAATGCTCCTGACATTATCACTTGCTTTGACCGGGAACTACGTCATATTTATGTCAACCCTGCTATTGAACTTGCTACTGGCATACCAGCTAGAGACTTTATCGGCAAAACGCATCAAGAGTTGGGGATGCCGAGTGAATTGGTAGCGTACTGGTGCCAAACCCTGCAAGTTGTTTTTGAGACAGGTTCTGAACAAGAGATTGAGTTTACTTTCCCAACACCCAACGGTCTAAAGTATTACCAAAGTCGTCATGTACCGGAATTTGGGGTAGATGGATCTACAGAAACCGTACTAGCGATCGCTCGTGACATTACCATGCTCAAACAGGCAGAGGAAGCAATCCGAAGCAGCGAAGAGCGGTTCCGTCAGTTAGCAGAAAACATCTATGAGGTATTCTGGATGAGTTCTCTGGATCACGCACAGATTATCTACGTCAGCCCTGCGTATGAACAGATCTGGGGTCGTAGCTGTGAAAATTTATATGAACAGCCATCGTCCTGGTTGGAAGCTATTCATCCAGAGGATCGCGATCGCGTGGAAGCTGCCCTTAAGGGACAGATCCAAGAAGACTACGACGTGGAATATCGGATCGTGCAACCTGACAATTCAATTCGTTGGATACGCGATCGCGGTTTTCCCGTACAAGATGCACAAGGTCAAGTCTACCGACTCGCGGGGATTGCTGAAGACATTACCTCGCGCAAGCAGGTAGAGGAAGAACTTTACAACACGCTCCAAAAAGAACGGGAACTGAGGGAACTCAAGTCTCGCTTCGTCTCTATGACGTCTCATGAGTTCCGTACCCCTCTAACGACCATTCAATCGTCTGCCGACTTGTTAGAACGTTACCGTCAGAGATTCTCAGAGGAGAAACAACTGACTCATCTCTATCGCATTCAAACAGCCGTTGAGCGCATGATTCAGATGTTGAATGACATCCTCATCCTCGGTCAAGCAGAAGCAGGCAAACTTGAATTCGACCCGACATCAGTAGATTTAGTACAATTCTGTCGCAATTTGGTAGAAGACCTGCAACTGGCTGCCAATCCCAAGAACGCAGTAAGCGAAGCCATGCCCGAAGACTGTATTCGTTTCACTTGTCAGTGCCAATCCCTTCCAGCCAGCATTGATGAAAAACTACTGCGGCAAATTCTCAGCAATTTGCTCTCAAATGCTATCAAATATTCTCCTAGTGGCAGCACTGTTCAATTTAATCTCACCTACGTTAATGAGAATGCAGTATTCCAAATTCAAGACCAAGGAATTGGTATTCCCCCCGAAGACCAACCCCACTTATTCAACTCTTTCCATCGTGCTAAGAATGTAGGCACAATTCAGGGAACAGGATTGGGTTTAGCCATTGTTAAACAGTGCGTGGACTTACACGGGGGAGAGATTAGCGTAAAGAGTGAAATTGGCAAAGGCACAACATTTACTGTAACTCTACCCTTGAATACACAAATGTAGAGACGTTGCCTGCAACGTCTCTACGGCAACGTCTCTACGGTAATGTGAAAAAAGGTGTTTGGAGAATAAAAATGCAGAAATACATTTGTACCACTTGCAGCTATGTATATGACCCAGAGATAGGTGATCCCGATTCTGGCATCGAACCGGGAACGGCGTTTGAAGACATTCCAGAGGATTGGGTCTGTCCCGTCTGTGGTGTTAGCAAAGAAGACTTTGAAGCAGAATAGAAATCGTTAGTCTTTATCTTTGGTAGTTTCTTGGTTTTAAATCCTCTGCGAGTTGTGGTGATTGGTGGTGGTGCAGCCGGTTTTTTCGGAGCCATTACTTGTGCTAATGCTCATCCCCACACCCAAGTCACTTTATTGGAAGCTGGGCGTCAACCGTTATCTAAGGTTGGCATCTCTGGTGGAGGTCGCTGCAATGTTACCCACGCTTGCTTTGACCTGGCTGAGTTGGTGCAATACTATCCTAGAGGTGGTAAAGCCCTACGCGGGGCGTTCAGTCGCTTTCAACCGAAGGATACAGTTGCCTGGTTTGGGTCTCACGGTGTTCAGTTGAAAACGGAGGCGGACGGACGCATGTTTCCCGTCACTGATAATTCTGAAACGATTGTGAATTGTCTGGTTAATGCAGCTGAGGACGCTGGAGTAAAACTCCGCACGGGTAGTGCGGTGAAATCTGTCAAGCAACACCTTCCCCCACTCCCCACTCCCCACTCCCCACTCCCTACTCAAGGAGGGTTTGAGATTGAGTTGAAGACGGGTGAGATTTTGAAATGCGATCGCCTTCTTTTGGCAACAGGCAGCAATCCCCAAGGTTACCACTGGGCAAAAGATAATGGTCATCAAATTGAACCCCCTGTTCCCTCCCTATTTACCTTTAATATTCCAGACCCCCGTTTGCAAGATTTAGCTGGGGTAAGTGTCAATGATGTCCGCTTGCGCTTACCGGATGCACCGTCCACTCTCAAAGAGCAAACTGGACCATTGCTAATTACCCACTGGGGAGTTAGTGGTCCTGCGGTTCTCAAGCTTTCGGCATGGGGTGCCAGATTCCTCCATGATCAGCATTATCAGACACCATTGCTGATCAATTGGCTACCCCAGTATAAGCAGGAAGACTTACGCAAATTGCTGCTAGCCGTCAAGTCCCAGTTGTCCCGCCGCCTCATCACTACCAGTTGTCCCGTCCCTATCCCAAAGCGCCTGTGGGTGAGTCTTGTCAGTAATGTCGGTATTGGGGAACAAGAACGATGGGCGGAGGTATCGAAAAAAGCCCTAAACCAGCTCATTGAGGAACTCAATCAAGGGCGTTATCTAATTAAGGGCAAAGGTATCTTTAAGGAAGAATTTGTCACTTGTGGCGGCATTAGCCTCAAGGAAGTGGATTTTAAAACAATGGAAAGCCGCCAGTGTCCGGGGCTTTACTTTGCCGGGGAAATCCTGGATATTGATGGCGTTACGGGTGGATTTAACTTTCAGAGTGCCTGGACAACGGCTTGGCTGGCGGGTCAAGCAATGGGCAATTTACAGTAGGCTGATGAGCGAATAGATTTTAGGGCGGCTGAAGTCGCGACTATACAAACAAAGCATGCCTACGCAGGCTAGAGAAGATGAAGTTTAGCGAAATTGTCGAAAAATTGAGCGATGCTGCTGAGTGCAGTAGCTTGAGAGTCAATAAAGACTTGAACCCGGAAATCACTGGTGTTGCACCCATTGATGAAGCCTCTACTAGCACCCTCAGTTATATAGAGGGAGCAAAGTTTGCCGGTATGGTTGGTAAGAC
>DATNQP010000241.1:0-7270 GCA_036703965.1 Leptolyngbyaceae cyanobacterium | reverse complement strand
TTCCTCAACTACCTGGTTTTAAGAACCCCGTTCATGACGCACAAACCACATTTCGCAACCTACTAGAAGCCCTCGCCAATCCTGGTAGTCAACATCAAATTACTGCTTTAATTGAAGCCCCAGCAGGGTTAAATCCAGCCTCTGCCGCTACCTGCCTGACGCTATTCGATCTAGAAACTCAGGTTTGGTTGCAACCCACTATTGAAGCGGAAGTAAAAAATTGGTTGCTGTTCCATGCTGGCTGTCGGTTTACAAATGAGCCACAGGAAGCGAATTTCGCCATTATTAACAATTGCCGTTTAATGCCTTCTTTATCTGCATTCAATCAAGGCACAGATCAAGAACCTGAAGCTTCAACGACGTTATTGATACAGGTGGAGAACTTCAAAGCAGGTGAACCAGTTAATCTGAGTGGGCCTGGGATTGAGAAAACGCGATCGCTTACCGTAAACGGTCTAAGTTCCGCTTTCTGGGAGGATTTAACCAACAATATCCACAATTCCCCCTTAGGGGTCGATATCTTTCTTTTCACTACCGATACCGTCGTAGGTTTACCCCGCACCACAAGAGCAACAGGGATCAGGACTTACGCACAGACGTGACACCTGTAGGGCGCAAAGCCTTGCGCCCCTACAGATGGCGGTTCAAAGGTAAATTTGCGTAAGTCCTGAGGGATGAATCGTTGAAGATTTGAACCAACCTTCAACTTTCAAACCTTCAACCTTCAAATTCCAAACCTTCAAACTTTTTAATATGCCTTATGTAGCCGTTAAAGGTGGAGAACAAGCGATCGCCAATGCAGAAACCTTACTGCAATCTCAGCGTCGGGGCGATCCTTCTATCCCAGAAATCTCTGTAGATCAGATTGAACAACAGCTAGCGCTGGCTGTAGATCGAGTAATGTGTGAAGGAAGTCTATACGATCGAGAGTTAGCAGCACTGGCAATTAAGCAATCACGCGGGGATTTGGTGGAAGCCATCTTCTTATTACGTGCTTATCGCACAACCTTACCGCGTTTCTACTTCAGTGAGCCGATAGATACAAGCTCGATGAACATTCATCGTCGCATTTCGGCAATATTCAAAGACGTTCCAGGGGGTCAATGTCTCGGTCCTACCTTTGATTACACTCACCGATTAATTGACTTCAAACTAGCAGCAGAAGGCGATGTCCCAATTGCCGCCCAACAAGACTATGAAGAGGAAGCGACACCACGGGTCATTGATACGTTAGACCAAGAAGGGCTGATTCAGGATGAAATCGCCGATGATAGTCAGCCAGTATTTGACCTCACCCGCGAACCCATGACCTTTCCTGCTAGCCGTGATGCGCGACTGCAAAATTTAGCAAGGGCTGATGAAGGTTTTTTGCTCTCTCTCGCCTATTCCACTCAACGCGGTTATGGGAGAAATCATCCCTTTGCGGGTGAAATTCGCATGGGGGAAGTGGAGGTGGTGATTTGTCCGGAAGAGTTGGGATTTGAAGTAGTGATCGCAGATATCACCATTACTGAAGTGCAAATGGTGAATCAATTCACTGGAAATAAAGAAATGCCGCCACAATTTACACGTGGCTACGGATTGACCTTTGGACACAACGAGCGCAAAGCAATGTCGATGGCGATGGTCGATCGAGCGATGCGTGCTGAGGAGTTTGGAGAAGAAGCTCTCTCACCCGCGCAAAACATTGAGTTTGTGATGTACCACTCCGATAACGTTGAGGCGCAAGGTTTTGTACAGCATTTAAAACTACCGCATTACATCGACTTTCAAGCCGAACTGAGTTTGGTGCGAAAAATGCGACAAGATCACTCAGGAGTCAGGAGTCAGAAGTCAGAAGCCAGCAATCAAGAAAACGGTACATCAAAAACTATTAAACATCAAGATTCCCAACTTCTTCAAGAAGTCGGGCATTTAAATAGCCCAAGTTTGTAACTCAAAAGGAATGTCACTGACATCAGAAAAATCATCACACCAATCAATTCTTGTGCAGGGGGCGTGGGGGAGGCACTCCGTCCCCCACTGGGGGGTTTGGGGGGCAACGTCCCCCAATCTGGGTTTTTCCGACAAACGATTACTTTTCGCTTAAGTCAGTGCCATTCAACTTAAAGGATTGCTAGAGTCATGCCTAATCCTGATACCGACAACGGACAACAAACAACAGACGAAGTTGGTTTTAACTTTGCCTACCTAGATGAGCAAACGAAACGCTCAATTCGTCGCTCATTACTCAAAGCAGTTGCTATTCCCGGACACCAAATTCCATTTGGTTCTAGAGAGATGCCGATGTCCTATGGTTGGGGTACGGGTGGCATCCAAGTTACAGCATCAATTATTGGCAAACAAGATGTATTAAAAGTCATCGATCAGGGTGCAGATGACACGACCAATGCCGTTAACATTCGCCGTTTCTTCGGCAGAGTTTGCGGTATTGAGACAACCGAAAGTACTCTTGAAGCAACTATTATTCAAACCCGCCATCGCATTCCGGAAACGCCTCTACGAGACGGGCAAATTATGGTTTATCAGGTGCCGATTCCTGAACCTTTGCGCTGGTTGCAGCCTTCCCAGATAGAAACCCGCAAAATGCACGCCTTAGAAGAATACGGGGTGATGTACGTAAAGCTCTACGAAGACATTACTCAGCATGGTCACATCGCTACCTCCTATGACTATCCCGTAATGGTGCATGACCGATATTTGATGAGTCCTAGCCCTATCCCTCGGTTTGATAATCCCAAGATGAATATGAGTCCTGCTCTCCAACTGTTTGGAGCTGGACGAGAAAAACGGATTTATGCAATTCCACCTTATACAAACGTAAAGAGCTTGGACTTTGAGGACTATCCGTTCACCGTTGAAAGCTGGGATAAATCCTGCGAGTTTTGCGGTTCAAAAGATAGTTATTTAGATGAAGTTGTACTGGATAACCAAGGCAACCGGATGTGGATTTGCTCGGATACTGACTACTGCAATCAGCATCAGTCATCTGTTGCAAATCAAAATGGACGACAAAAAACGAACAACGGGTATAAAGCTGATAGTTAATGATGAAATCTTTACTGACTGTTCATCAACTGCAAAAGAGCTTTGGTTCAATACAAGCCTGTGACAATGTCTCTTTTGATCTTTACCCTGGTCAAGTCCTTGGCATTGTTGGGGAATCGGGTTCTGGCAAAACCACGCTGCTCAATTGTCTTGCCGGTCATATCGCAGTCGATACAGGAACGATCGCCTACCGCAGCCGTAACGATCAGCTTTTGGAGTTATCCAAGCTTTCGGAAACTCGTCAGCGCCAATTGATGCGAACAGAATGGGGATTTGTCCATCAAAACCCTCGTGATGGACTGCGGATGCGGGTGAGTGCAGGGGCGAATATAGGCGATCGCTTAATGGATATTGGGGTACGTCACTACGGCAATATTCGTGCCAGTGCATTGCACTGGCTGACTCAAGTAGAGATTGCACCCGATAGGATAGATGACCTACCCAGCGCCTTCTCTGGAGGAATGCAGCAACGCTTGCAACTGGCGCGTGTATTGGTTAGTCAACCGCGTTTGGTCTTAATGGATGAGCCAACAGGCGGTTTAGATGTGTCTGTGCAAGCCCGTTTGCTGGATTTGATTCGGAATTTAGTCCGGAATCTGCATCTGAGTGTCATCCTAGTAACCCACGACATTGGGGTGGTTAGACTGCTAGCCCATCGCCTGATCGTGATGCAAAAAGGGCAAATCGTGGAACAGGGACTCACCGATCAGGTTTTGGACGATCCGCGTCATCCTTACACCCAATTGCTTGTCAGCGCGACGCTAATCCCATAAAAGGTTTGAAGGTTGGAATCATGCAAACTGCGATCGCCACAGACATAGAAACTCTCCTCAAAGCCGAAAACCTTAAGAAGGGCTTTACCTTGCACACTCAAAATGGAATTCATTTATCTGTTTTGTCAAACCTCTCGTTGGTGGTGAAAGCGGGTGAATGTGTTGCTCTGACGGGTGCGAGTGGCTCTGGTAAATCTACCTTCATGCGCTGTCTGTATGGCAATTATCGGGTGGATAGCGGCTCGATTTGGGTCAAACACGGGGGTGACTGGGTGGATTTAACTCGCACCGAACCGCATCAGTTACTAACAATCCGTCAGACCACAATTGGCTATGTCAGTCAGTTTTTGCGAGTCATCCCACGGGTGGCTGCTTTGGATGTAGCGGCTGAACCGCTACTGGAACTAGGCATGGAACTCAATGAGGCTCGTGAAAAAGCTGCCCAAATCTTTGCCCGTTTAAATCTACCAAAGCGTTTGTGGAGTGTTTCTCCAACCACTTTTTCGGGAGGGGAAAAACAACGAGTTAATATTGCCCGTGCTTTGTTGGTCAATTATCCAATTCTGCTGTTGGATGAGCCAACTTCGGCTTTAGATGCTACAAATGCCTCTGTTGTAATTGACTTGCTCCAAGAACGAAAGGCAGCAGGTTGCGCCATGATTGGCATTTTTCATGATGAAGAGGTACTTACACAAGTCTGCGATCGCGAACTCAGTTTTGGAAGTAGTCATTAACCCTTAGCCATCAGCACTATGGACGAGCAAATTTATACTAATTATCGTCTCCAACTCCCCAATGAAGAGGTTGTTGGCACTCTTGTCGTTAGAGATGGTTTAATTGCTGATATTCAGCCCGATGTAACCTTCACAGGTCAAGATGGTCAGGGCGATTATTTAATGCCAGGGCTGATTGAACTTCATACCGATAACCTGGAACGATGTATGTCTCCTCGTCCTGGGATTCAATGGCCAATGGAGTCGGCTGTTGTGTTTCACGACAGACAGTTAGTGAGTGCCGGAGTAACGACAGTTTTTGATGCGATCGCACTTGGCGATGTCTTCCCTGGTTCTCTCCGAATGACTCATTTCGGTGGGATGATTGATGCCTTACATCAAGGACAACTAGCAGGTCGTTTTGCTGCTGATCACAGGCTACATTTACGATGTGAGGTTTCTTACAAAGATGTTGTTTCTATTACAGAAGAGTATATAGATAATCCCCTGTTATCACTGATTTCTCTAATGGATCATACTCCCGGTCAGCGTCAGTTTGTCAATATTGAAAAGTACAAGCAATATTACACGGGTAAACACGGAGTTCCTCTATCTGAAATGGATGCCTTTATTCAACGAAGGCAGCTAGAACAACAGCAGTATGGGGAGAAAAATACGGCTAGTTTAGTTCAGCTGGTAAAGTCGAAAAACGTTGCGATCGCGAGTCACGATGATGCAACAACAGCTCATGTCCAAGAAGCCCTACAAAGCGGAGCAACGATTGCCGAATTTCCCACAACTCTAGAAGCCGCTGCTGAAGCACACAAACAGGGCTTAAAAATTTTGATGGGCGCACCCAATATTGTCCTCGGTCGCTCCCACTCTGGTAACATCTCAGCAATGGAGTTAGTACAAAGGAATCAGGTAGATATCTTTTCATCAGATTACGCCCCTCATAGCCTTCTACAAGCGGTTTTTAACATCGTGCAAAAGATGGCTAAACCGCTTTATCAAAGTATTAAGTTAGTTACCACTAACCCAGCCCAAGCTGTGAATCTACTTCATGACCGAGGAAGTCTTGAAGTCGGCAAACGAGCTGACCTGATTACTGTACATGATGATGGAATTGTGCCTCGTTTAACTTCAGTCATGGTTCAGGGGCGTCGTGTAGCTTGATAGAGGATTGAGAACTGGGATTAATAATTTTTTCTTCTTTGAAAAAGCCAGTGATAGTTATCTAACAACTGACAAGTAACAAGCGAAAACTATTCAAATGCTAGAGAAACCAACGGTTATTCAGGGAGCAGATGTGCTGACCTCACTCGGCTGGTTAAAAGACACTACAGTAGTCATTGAGGAGGGCAAATTTGTCAGTATCGAGCCAATTACCAGCCCTAAGAGAGCTATATTAGTTGATGCTCGTGGATTGCAAATGTTACCGGGCATTATTGATTTACACGGTGATGCCTTTGAACGGATGATCAGTCCACGTCCGGGAATTAGCTTTCCTCTACCAATGGCGATCGCAGAAAATGACTGCAACCTAATCGCAGCAGGAATTACTACATTCTTTTATTCGATTACTGACTCCTACGAACCCGGTTTAAGAAGCCGAGATATGGCTCGACAAATCATTGAGTTTATAGGAGAAAATAATCAACAATCTCTCAGCTGCGACAGTCGCATTCATATCCGGCATGAACAGGCCAATATTGAAGGACATGAGGAGTTATGTGGTTGGTTAGAAGCAGGGCAAATCGATTTACTCTCACTGAACGATCATCTGCCACCAAGGGACAATGAGCAGAAACTCGCTCGACATTTCAAATCATTGCGGCTTCGCTTCACGATGTCAGAAGCGGAAATGAGAGCGTTAGTGGAGCGGATGCAAGCAGCGAGAGAGCAAGGAAGCCAGCAGGTAGAGCAACTGGTTGCAATTACTCACAAGTATGGAATTCCAATTGCTTCCCATGATGATGATACAGAGGAAAAAGTAGCGTTGAGTGCAAAGCGTGGAATTGCGATCGCGGAGTTTCCCGCCACGATTGATTTGGCAGCCAAGTCCCGTAATTTTGGTGCGGCTGTATTGATGGGTGCCCCTAATCTAGTCAGAGGTGGCTCTCATGTTGGGTATATGAGTGTTGCTGATGCTGTCCAGAACGGCGTTTTAGATGCTCTTTGCTCAGACTATCATTATCCTTCTCTATTTCATGCCCCCTTCAAGCTTGCGGAGTTAGGGTTAATGGCATTTGAACAAGCTTGGGAGTTAGTTTCCCTCCTACCTGCTACGGCTGCGGGAATCGGGGACTCACCAACGTCTTCACCGAACACTTCCCGCAAAGGCAGAATTGCTATAGGTTGGGATGCCGATTTTCTCCTAATTACTCCTGGTAACTCTTTATCCTCTGCCATTACTGCTGTCTACGTAGCTGGACAAGAAGTAGCTCACTATTCCTGAAAACCTTGGCTAATAGGTAATGGGTAATGGGTTTTCCCTCTATCACCTATTCCCTATCACTTATCACCTATTTCCTGTAATCGCTATGAAACCAAGCCTTGAAGAAATTACTAACCTATTAACTCAAAAGGGAACAGCAATGTATGGTCGAGAAGCCGTCAGCCAGCTAGAACACGCTTTACAATGTGCAACTCTTGCGGAGTTAGCAGGTGAAAGTAATGAGATAATTACCGCTTGCTTACTCCACGATTTGGGGCATTTAATCCACAATCTAGGAG